>NZ_JBNPKS010000016.1:0-63132 GCF_050313065.1 Desulfovibrio sp. SGI.230
CAAATATGCCCCTGTTGCTGGCGGTGCTTTTGCTTATGCGTATATCGGTTTTGGCCCCCGCGCCGCTTTTATTTGCGGCTGGGCGCTGGTGATCGGCTATCTTGCCATTGTTGCTATCGACATCGCAGCCCTTTCGGTCATTTTCCGCTTCCTCTTCCCCGGTGTGTTTGAGTTCGGAGAGCTCTATTCCATCGCCGGATGGACCGTGTATTCCGGTGAAGTCATATTGATGACGGCCGGTACCCTCTTCTTCGGTTACATCAACTATCGCGGTATCGGCTTTGCCGGCGCCCTGCAGCTGATCCTGACCTTCATGCTGACCTTCGGCACCCTGGCCCTGTTCGGCGGCGTGCTGACCCTGGATACCGCCAGCGTGGCCAACCTGAGCCCCGCCTTCTCCGACAAGCGCAGCATGCTGGCCTGCGTGCTGCTGGTCTTCGCCATCTCTCCCTTCCTGTTCGCGGGCTTCGATACCGTGCTCCAGGCTGCTGAAGAATTCGCCTTCGATCCTTCCCGTGCCCGCAACATCATGGTCGTCGCCATCTTCTGCGGCGTGCTCCTGTACGCCATGGTGATGCTCTCCGTGGGCATGGCCGTGCCGTATCCTGAACTGCTGGCCAAGCTCGACGCCCAGCGCGCCACCGGCGGCGCCGCCTGGGGTACCGGTGAAGTGGCCACCATGGCCTTCGGCAAGTTCGGCTCCATCGTGCTGGCCGTGGCCGTGTTCGGCGCCGTGTGCACCGGTACCAACGGTTTCTTCATCGCCACCAGCCGCCTGCTGCTCAGCATGTCCCGCAGCGGCATCCTGCCCGCCTGGTTCGGTGAGATCCATCCCAAGTACCGCACCCCCTACAAGGCCATCCTGTTCACCATCATCGTCGTGCTGCTGACCCCCTTCGCCGGCCGCTCCGCCGTGGCCTGGACCGTGGACATGAGCTCCGTGGGTACCGGTATCGGCTACCTGTTCACCTGCCTGGCCGCCCGCCGCGTGATCATGGGCAGCGAAGGCGTGGACAAGAAGGGCCTCAAGCTGTTCTGCTGCGCCGTGGGTACCATCACCGCCGTCATGTGCATCCTGCTCCTGCTGGTGCCCGGTTCCCCCGCCCGCATCGGTACCGCCCCCTTCATCTGCCTGGCCGTGTGGGTCGTGCTGGGCTTCATCTTCTACTTCTCCAACAAGAAGCACTGGATCTCCCTGCCTGAAGAAAAGGTCCGTGAGAACGTGCTGGGCCGCAAGGACATCGCGGTCTTCTTCAAGAAGTAACCTCCGGCGGCTCCCCGCAAGGGGAGCCGGACACTGGCTGTCCGTTCGCCGGATCGCCTTTCATGGAAGCCGCCCTGCCCCCCGGGGCGGCTTTTTTTATCGGGCTCCCGGCCCCCTTGCCAAAACGGCATGGGGCCCCTATGCAGGAGCAGCAATCCAGATCATGCGGGACGCCGCGGCCCCGGGAAGACCGGCGGCGGGGCAGCGTCCACAGGAGGGAAGGTTATGCCCGAAGCTACGGACCTTTTTGTTTTCTTCGCCTGGATCCTGGGCGGTTTCGTCTCCGGCGTGAGCGGCATCGGCGGGGCCATGGTGGCCTTTCCCCTGCTGGCGCTGGTCATCCCCGTCCATCAGCTCATCGCGTTGACGTGCATCATCAACGTGGTCATGGACGGCTGTCTGGCCGGCATGCATTTTCGCCATTGCCGGCTTTCTTCCCTCTGGCCCATGCTGGCGGGGTCCGTGCCCGGGTCCTTCGCCGGGCTCTATATCCTGCAGATCTGTTCCGGCGCCGTCCTGCAGGGGGCCGTGGGCCTGCTGCTGCTTTACTATGTGTACTGGCAGATGACCTACCGCGCCGCACAGGGGCCTGTGTCCCACCCGCAGATGCTGGGTGCCGCGGCGGGCTTCGGGGCCGGGCTGCTGGGCACGGCCATCTCCTTCGACGGCCCGCCCATCGGCGCCTATGGCCTGTGCATGGGCTGGGAGCCGCGCGTCTTCCTGGGCACGCTGGGCGTCTTTTTCGTGATCCGCGGTTCCCTCACCGTGATCCTGCAGGCCACGGCCGGTTTCTATACCCCGGAAGTCCTGGGCTATGCCCTGTACGGGGCGCCCGGTGTCATCCTGGGCACGCTGCTGGCCTTCCCCGTGGCCAAGCGCATCCCGCAGGAGACCTTCCGCAAGGTGCTGCTCTGCGTCATCGCCGTGGCTGGTGTGGTCTGCCTGGTGCGGGCGCTGGGGTAGGCGCGCCTGCGCGGGCAAGGCAGGGCTGCCGCCCCGGCTGCTCACTACTGGAGAAAGTCTTCCAGCGTTTTGCCTTGCAGTCCGTGCCGCTCGATATATTCCTTGTAATCTTCGCCAAAGGCCTGCGGGGAAAAGAACAGGATGTGTTCCGGTTTGCAGGGAGGGTGGCTTTCATTCAGCAGGGAGTAGCGGGAAAAAAGATGCAATTCATTGATGATTTTGATTTTTTTATCATCTCGAATGGCATCGTAAAAAATGAGAGCATATTCACTGTTTGTTAGTAGGGTATTTAAAATTGATATATATTTGAATATATCTATTTTATTTTGTTTAAATACATCATGTGTATAAATAAAATGTATTATTTCATAATATTCAAGTAGAAATTTTTTTGCTTCTGTTTTTGCATGTGGAAATATATTGTTTATAAAAATCTTGCAATCTTTATTCCCTGGAATTCTAGAACCAAGTATAAGATGGTAAAATGATCTGCTATTACTTGCATTCGTAGTCGCTTTAAAATTTGCTAAAAGATGAAAGAAACTGTTTTCAAATCGCTGGAGCTGGGCGGTGCGGTTCTGGATCTCCAGTTCACGCTTCTGGCCTTCCAGTTCGATGCGCTGGGCGCGCAGTTCCTTGCGCTGCTCCTGCAATTCCGCACGCTGCAAGAGCACGGTCACGATGACGCCCGCAAAGGCATAGGCCGTGAACAGACTGCCGAAGCCGGTATAGGTCGCGCCGTTGTCATCCATGACTATGCAGGGCAGGAACATCCCTGTAATGAGCACCATCAGCAGGACAAAAAGGCGCATGGGATGCTGGAGCAGATGGGATAAGCGCAGCCTGTGCCACAGGCGGCGGGCACAGACTGCAAGATACCGCAGGACAAAGCGGACATCCGTATCCCTTCGGGGCCGTGAGGCGGCGGGGCGGCCCATCAGGCCTGCCCCCCGGCAGACAAGAGCCCGTCACACAAGGGCAGCAGCTCCTCCAGCCGGGCCACGATGCGTTGCTGTTCCGCCAGGGGCGGGAGGGGGATGGGAAAAAGAGAGATAAAATCTTTTCCAATACGCTGCTGACCAGCCGTACCTGTAAAAGACTTCATCCCTTGAGAGATGAACATTTCTGTTTTAAAAATATAGAGAAAATATTTATGAATTAGTAATTTTGTAAATATTTTTACGATATGAAGTTCTGTTGTTCCGGCTCCAAATCCATTTTTGAGATTACTCAGTATTGCAGATTTTCTATTTTGAAAGCACGGAGTTATTTTGGCAATGGCAATATCGTTTTCAGCAAAGTGGGTAAAACAGCTTTTTACAGTTTTCCAAATACGTATTTCAGAAGTATGAGAATTTCCATATCCGTCTTTGATAAGATTCATAGGAATGAAGGATACTTCTAAATCATCAGAAAGACTGTTTCGCGGATTAATAGTTACAATCTCCCCCAACCTCACCCACTGCCAGCTGTCGGGGATGGCAAAGGGCTTTTCCTCCTCGGTGATGGGGGGGAGAGGCTTTTGTTTTTTAATCTTGCCTTCCTTGATCAATTGCTCTTTTTCGGCGCGGATGCGTTGCAGCAGGACGTCGGCGGTTTCGTCGGCGGGATTCTGGGGCACAAGGCGGCCTTGGATAGCCTCCTGCAACAGGGATTTGCGCAACTGCTGCGGAAACGAGCTCTCCAGCGCGGTCAATCGTTCCTGCGCCGTACCGTAGGCCTCCACATCCGGGAGTAGCTCCTCCAGCCGGGCCACGATGCGTTGCTGTTCCGCTAGGGGCGGGAGGGGGATAAGAAAATTTTTTATTATTTCTAAATTTAATTCTTTTTGATTTGTAGATCCTGATGAATTTGATATAATAATATCTTGTATTGTTTTATTTTCAAATAAATATGTAACATATTTATTTGAAATATATTTATTTATAAGTCTAATTACTGTTACATGACTGTCAGCAACGCATTTATATAATTCGTTATTGAAGATGCACATTCTTCCAAGGGTTCCTGTTCCGGTTGAGTTTAATAATATATCTTCTTTTTTCAGAAATCTATCTTCTGAATATTTTGAAATTGTCTCTTCATTAACGTATTTTGCAAGTGAAATATCAAGTCTTCCCCATCGGACACATTTTTGTGATATTACAGATAAGGATGAAGATGAACTGTATTTGGGAGATTTACCTCGCTGCAAGTAAGTTGAAAGATTCCCCAACCTTACCCACTGCCAGCTGTCGGGGATGGCAAAAGGTTTTTCCTCCTCGGTGATGGGGGGGAGGGGCTTTTGCTTTTTGATCTTGCCTTCCTTGATCAATTGTTCTTTTTCGGCGCGGATGCGTTGCAGCAGAACGTCGGCGGGCTCGTCGCCGGGATCCTGGGGCACAAGTCGGCCCTGGATGGCGTGCTGGAGGAGGGCGTTTTTCAGTTGCTTGGCGTTCATGGGCTTTCCTTTGAAGAGAGCGGCAGGTGATGAGCGGTTTTTGGGGGGATGGGGGAGCGCGAGGGGGGAGGGAGACCTTTTTCCGCTGGGAAAAGGGCCCCTTTTTCCCTCGCTGCTCTCTAGCTCTCCTGCTGCTCCAGCGCGGCCAGGATGCGGGCCAGTTTGTCGTCCACCAGGGCGTTGAGACGTCGGCGTTCGCTCTGGTAACGGGCGATGAGCTCGGCGGGGGGCAGAATCTCCTCTTCCTCGTGGGGAAAGCCGCACAGATCGAGGTTAGCGTCATTGGCCAGGATGTCTTGTACCGCGTAGACGGCGGCGCGGGGCACGCCGTCTTCCTCAAGGGGTTTGCGGGCGTTCCACCAGGCTGTGACGGGCGCAAAGTGCTCCAGGCGCATGGGCTTGGTCTTGGAAAAGGCCTTGTAACCTTCGGGCAGGTCAATACGGTAAAACCAGGTCTCCTTGGTGGGACCGGTCTTGTCGAAGAACAGGATATTGGTGGCAATTGGAGTGTAGGGCGCAAAGACGCTCTTGGGCAAGCGGATGACGGTATGCAGATTGTATTCCGTCAGCAGCTTGTGCTTAAGGGCCAGCTTGGCGCCGTCCGTGACGAACAGGAAACCGTCCGGCAGGATGACGGCGGCGCGGCCCTTGTCTTTGAGACGGTGCATGATGAGGGCCATGAACAGATCAGCGGTCTCGCTGCTGCGCAATTCCAGGGGAAAGTTGGCCTTGATGCTTTCCAGCTCGCTGCCGCCGTAGGGGGGATTCATGAGGATGACGTCAAAAAGGTCGCCTTCCTGATAGTCCTGTACGGGGCGGGACAGGGAATTGCCGTGCATGATAACGGGATCGTCCAGGTCATGCAGCAGCATGTTGGTAACGCAAAGCAGGAAGGGCAGGGCTTTTTTCTCGCAACCGTAGAGGGCACAGTTGTACTGGCGGCGGTCTTCCACGGTTTTGATCTGGGGGGCCAGCTGGCTAAGGGCCGAAGTCAGGAAGCCCCCAGTGCCGCAGGCAAAGTCCGCGATGCGTTCGCCCAGTTTGGGGGCCAGCATGGCGGCCATGAAGTCCGTGACGGCGCGGGGGGTATAGAATTCGCCCGCGTTGCCCGCGCTTTGCAGGCTTTTGAGGATGGTCTCGTAAATCTCGCCAAAGGCGTGACGGCTGTTGAGGGAGCTTACGTCAATGGCGTCGATGACGTTGATGACCTGGCGCAGCAGCACGCCAACTTTCATGAAGTTGTTGTTATCTTCAAAGGCGGCGCGCACGATGCGCTGGCGGCGGCTGCTGGTCTCGTCCAGGGGCAGGTCGCGCAGGCCGGGAAAAAGCTCGTTGTTGACGAAGTTCAGCAGGGCGTCGCCGGTCAGGGACTTGCCGTCCTTTTTATCCACGGCCCAGCTGCGCCAGCGCAGTTTTTCGGGGATGATGGAGCGGTAGGCGCTGTCCATGAACTCCCATTCCTGCTCTTTGGCGTCATAGATCTTGAGAAAGAGCAGCCAGACGATCTGCTCGATGCGCTGGGCATCACCATTGATGCCTTCATCGTGTCGCATGATGTTTTGCAGATTTTTGACGAAGGTGGAAAGGGACATGCAGGGCTCCTTGGAAACGGGGAACGGTTAGGGGGCCGGGGCAGCGGCCGGAACGACGCAGGGCTGCCTCAGGCCACGGTGTAGAGCCGACTGCGCAGCTCGTGCAGGGCCTGAAGGAACTGGTCACGGCCGCCGAAACGCCGGGCCAGGTTTATGGGGCTGTCCATGGTGCTGAAAGGCTCCACCTGCAGGACGCGAAGGTCTTCCAGCTGGGTGATGCCGGAATCCTTGTACTTGTCCAGCAGGGCCTCGATGACGGCGCGGGCCTGGTCGGAGTATTTGTGCAGATAACCACCTTTGCGTACGTTGCGGACACGCTCCGCACGGGTCAGGGGCGGCTTGTCGAAGGCCACATGACAGATGAGGTCAAAGTCGTCAATAGCGGGATCTCCGGCCGCCTCGCGAAGCTCGGAGAGCAGCACGCCCTGGTTCTCCAGCTCTTCCACGATGGTGGCCTTGCGCTCTTCCGCGTCCCAGGCATGCAGAAAGGCATCCAGCGTGGCGTAGCGTTGCAGGATGTTACGGCGGGAATAGTCCGTGATGCTCCCGGTGATGAGCTTGCCGTCCTTGTCATAGTACTGCACGCGCTCGTTGAGGACGCGCACCTCCACACCGTTGACGCGGGGGATCACCTTCTTCTGATCGTCTCCCTTGCCCTTGCCGTCCGTGGATCCGGTGTCCGGCGTTGTCTTGCCGCCGGGCTGGCTGCCGTCATCATCCACGGGGATGGGGTCGCCGTCGAAGTCGGGATCGGAGAACAGGCGGCAGACATTACGGAAGTCCATGATGGTGAAGTACCATTTGTCACAGTCCGGGCGCAGGCGCGTGCCCCGGCCGATGATCTGCTTGAACTCGCTGATGGAGTTGATGACGTTGTCCAGCACGATCAGGCGGCAGGTCTTGCAGTCCACCCCGGTGGTCATAAGGCGCGACGTGGTGACAATGACGGGATACTTGCTCTTTACGCTGGTAAAGTTGTCCAGCTGCTTTTTGCCCACCGCGTTGTCGCCGGTGATGCGCATCACGTAGCGGGGATCCTGTTTGACGAACTCGCTGTTCTCGTTGACCAGAGCCTGGCGCATACGTTCGGCGTGGTCTATGCTGGCGCAAAAAACGATGGTCTTGGCAAAAGGATCGCGTTTTTTCAGGTACTGGCTGATGTGATGGGCCACGGTGGTCGTGCGCTCGTCGATGATGAGGTTACGGTCGAAGTCCGTGACCGTGTACTCGCGGTCCTCCACTTCGTTGCCGTAAACGTCCAGCTTGCCGGCTTCGGGCCGCCAGCCTGCAAGGTCCTTGTCCAGCTCCACGCGGACGACCGTGTACGGGGCCAGAAAACCGTCATCAATGCCCTGTTTGAGACTGTAGGTATAGATGGGCTCGCCGAAGTAGTCGCTATTGGAGATGTCTTCCGTTTCCTTGGGCGTGGCGGTCATGCCGATGTGCGTGGCGGTATGGAAATAGTCCAGGATCTTGCGCCAGCGGGAATTTTCACGCGCACTGCCCCGGTGGCATTCATCCACGATGATCAGGTCAAAAAAGGTGGGGGCGAAGGCGCGGAAGGGCTCTTCGTTCTCGTCCCCGGCCAGCTGCTGGTACAGCGACAGGTATATTTCGTACGAGCTGTCCAGCTTTTTGTGCTCGACCTTGTGCATCTTGTCGCCGAAGGGGGCAAAGTCCTGGCTCATGGTCTGGTCCACAAGGACGTTGCGGTCGGCAAGGAAGAGGATGCGCTTTTTGCGGCCGGACTTCCACAGACGGTGGATGATCTGGAAGGCCGTATAGGTCTTGCCCGTCCCGGTGGCCATGACCAGCAGGATGCGCTGCTGCCCGCGCGCCACGGCCTCCACCGTGCGGTTGATGGCGATGCGCTGGTAGTAGCGGGGCGTGTTGACGTTGTCCGCAAAGTAGTACGGCTGTTGGATGAGCTCTTCTTCTTCCGGCGTATAGGCGCGTGCCTGACGGAATCGCTGCCAGAGATCTTCCGGTGAGGGGAATTCCTCCATGCTCAGGGTGCGTTCTTTTCCTGTCAGCAGGTCATGCTCAAGAAAATTTTTGCCGTTGGACGTATAGGCAAAAGGCACGTCCAGGGTCTGGGCATAGTCCAGAGCCTGATCCATGCCGTCCCCTGTCATGGTATTGTATTTTTTGGCCTCCACTATGGCCAGCGGCTGATTGCTGCTCCAGAACAGCAGGTAGTCCGCTTTTTTACCCGTGGCCCGCTTGGCTTTTCCACCATGCACCTGGACGCGGCCATCTGTAAAATACAGTTCCATGCGGATCCGTTTCTTGTCCCAGCCCGCATTTTCAAGAGCAGGAGTGATATAGCGCAGTTTCGTCTCTTCCTCGCTCAGGGGAGCATTGTAGATATTCTGCATGGCGGCCTCGCAAAAAAATGAGTAGATAGACCACAGAATACCAGTAAATGTTTTTTTCTGAAAGACCGGACTTGCTCCGTACGATGGATTGTGACCGGAAAGCTCCACCGGTCGGAGAGGACTCCGCATTGCGGCCCGCCGTCAAAGCGGCTATCCTGCGAAAAGATGCGAAGAGCATCCTTTCCGCACTCCAGCAGTGAGGCCGCGTCATGAATCCCGTCACCGACATCCTTGCCCGTGCCGTGGTCCCCGAGCATTCCGCGCCCTTCATGCAGGCCGTTTCCGGGGGCCGGGTGCTGACGGTGGATAACTTCGTCTTTTACGCCGCCGAAGACTGGCTCATGGCCATCGCCTACCCCTTGCGGGATGGCGGCGAGTACAGCCACCAGCGTTTCGAGGCCGCCTTGGCCGGGGCCCTGCGCGAGACCGGGGCCACGGCCTGCTTTGCCGTGGGCCCCGACCTGCCGCCACGTCTGGCGGACAACGTGCTGGAGCGGGACGAGTTCTACACGCTTCCGGCCGATGCGCCCGTGCCGCCGCGTCTGCGTTCGCCCGTGCGCAAGGCCCGGGAACGCCTGCGCATCGACGAGACGCGCGAGTTCGGTCCGCAGCACCGCCGCCTGTGGGCCGAGTTCATGGGCCGGGCCGTGCTGCGGGCCAACGTGCGCGAGCTCTTTGCCCGCACGCCGCAGATGCTGGCCGCCGAAGGCGCCGATGTGCGCCTGCTCAACGCCTGGGACGGCGACCGGCTGGTGGCCTGTCTGGTGCTGGATTACAGCACGCCCGCCTTCGTCAGCTATATCGTGGGCGCCCGCTCGCGCAGCCATCCCGTGCCCCACGCCGGGGACGCGCTCTTTGCCGTCATGCTGGAAAAGGCCCGTGCGGCGGGCTGTGATTTCGTCCAGCTGGGCCTAGGCGTCAACGAGGGCATCACCCGCTTCAAGCGCAAGTGGGGCGGAGCGCCGCAGCTTTCCTACGTCATGGCCCAGTGGCAGGAGCGACCGCGTGCGGACGTGCATAAAGTGGTGCTGGACGAGCTCATGCAGGCCCTGGTGGAGCGCAGCGACGAGGGTCTTTCCAAGCGCCAGATACTGGACAGGCTGCCCGACCAGCGCCCCTTTGCCATGCTCTGGGAGCTGGAGAAGCAGGGCCGCCGCTCCTGGATCTGCGGCACGGCGCATTTCTTCTGCTATTCCTTTGCCGACTCGTTCCGCCGCCTGTTCTGCAAGGTGGATACCGTCATCTTTGAAGGCCCGCTGGATGCCGAGAGCCTGGCGCAGGTGGAGGCCTGCGGCAAATCCCCCGATCCCGGGGCCGTGCCGCTGGACGGCCTGATGACCGAGGCCGAGATCCGGCGGCTGGAGCGCGTGGTCTGCGGCGTGCGCGGGCCGGTGGCGCGTTTTCTGAACATGGAGTGGGAGGACGCGCCGGACGTGCGGGAACGCCTGCACACCACCCGGCACTGGTACGCCTTCTTCTCCCTCTGGACGGCCTTTCTGGAGCGGCAGGGCTGGCGCGATTCCGTGGATCTGGAGGCCTGGCATCTGGCCCGCGACATGGGCAAGACCGTGCTGGGCATGGAGACCATGGAAGAGCAGCTCCATTCGCTGGAAGTGGTGCCCGTGCCGCGCGTGCTGGATTTCTTCCGCCACTGCGGCCAGTGGCGCTCCTACATGAAGCGCAATATCTACCACTACTTGCGTGGCGAGCTGGAACCCATGATGGGCACCAGCACGGAATTTCCCACGCGCACGCAGCAGGTCATCGACTTCCGTGACTAGCGCTTCCGCGAGCGCATGCGGCCCTTCATCGAAAAGGGCGGGGTCGCGGTCTTCGTGGGCGCGGCCCACATGTTGCGCCTGCGCCGCATGCTCACCGAGGACGGCTTCACCGTGCGGCAGGTGCGGCCCACCTGGATCCACAGGATGCGCGCCCGCCTGCGCGGCGAGGACGATCTTTACCGCATCCCCGCTGACGGGGATCGCTGACAGCCGGGGGCGTCCCGCCGGTCCGTATCCCGTTGGGGACAGGCGTGGCCCGGGCGCTCCGCCACAAGGAGACCATCATGTTTTCACAGGGATTGCAGCATTTCACGGCCGAGGCCGTGGTCCCGGAACAGCTGCTGCACTATGTGACGGCCGTGGCCGGTTCCCGGCCGCTGGCCTGCGCCGGTTTTCCCGCCTATCTTCTGGAAGGGCATCTGGTGTTGGTGGCCTACGACGCGGCCATGCTGGAGACCTTTTCCGGAGGGCCGGATCTGGAAGCGGCCGCCGCCAGAGTGAAGGAGGCCACGGATGCCGCCGCCCGTCTGGAGGCCGTGAGCGTGCGCCAGAGCGCCGAGGCCGCCACGGCGGAGGGCGTGCAGCTGCGTGTGGATGCCGCTGTGGATGCGGCCCTTGCCCTGCCGGAGGTGCGCCAGATCACCGTCCTGGCCCCGGTGCGCCCCACGCGTGCCCCGCAGGATGCCGGCACGGGCACGCCGGATGCCTACTGGGATCTTGAGCTGCCGCTGCTGCGCGAGGACGGCTCCCTGCCGTGGCAGAAGCTGCGCAACATGGAGCGCCGCGCCCTGCGCGAGGTGGAGGTGGTGCGCGAGGCCTGGCAGCCGGATCACGCCGCGCTGGTGCAGGACTTTTTGCGCCGCAAGCCCTTCGAGCCCGGCACGGTGCACATCTTCAGCCATCTGGAAAGCTATGTGGGCTCCCATCCCGACGTGCAGCTCTGGGCCGCCCGCCACCGGGAGGACAACAGCCTTCAGGCCTTCGCCGTGGGCGATTACGCCTCCCTGACCACGGCTTTCTATATGTTCGCCTTCCGGCGGCAGGGGGCCGTGCCCGGCTGCGCCGACGCCCTGCTGGCCGGGCTGGTCAGCGAGGCCGAGGCCCGCGGGCATATGCGTTTCTGTCTGGGGCTGGGCATCGATCCCGGCATCCGTTTCTTCAAGCGCAAGTGGCATGCCCGTCCGGCGCTGCCTTGTCTGGAGACCGGCTGGAGCACCCGCGCCACCACCTCGGGCGGCGGCTGGTTTGCCCGCCTGCGCCGCCTGCTGGGCGGAGAGGAGGCCGCATGAGCACGCCCGATCCCCTGAGCCCCAAGGCCCTGCCCGGGCCGGGACTGCGCCAGTGGCTGCGCGAGGCCTTCACCGGGCGGCCCACGCCATTGCTCTGCATGCAGGTGGAGGTCTCGTCCGTTTGCGCCTGCCGCTGCACCTACTGCCCGCACACCACCAAAAAAGACGTTTGGCAGTCGCGCCTCATGAGCGCCGAGACCTTCGCCGCCCTCTGGCCGCTCATGCGCCAGTGCGGCCGCGTCCATCTGCAGGGCTGGGGCGAGCCCTTCCTGCATCCCCGCTTCATGGATTTCGTCAGCGTGGCCCGGCGGGCGGGCTGTGCCGTGTCCACCACCACCTGCGGCCAGCACATGGACGAGTCCCTGGCCGCCGCCATCGTGGACAGCGGCATGGACGTGGTGGCCTTTTCCCTGGCCGGTACCGACGAGGCCAGCAACGCCAGCCGCCAGGGCATCCCTTTCAGCCGGGTCTGCGAGGCCATCCGCTGCCTGCAGGAGGTGCGCCGCAAAAAGCAGGGCGTCCATCTGGAAGTGCATCTGGCCTATCTGCTCCTGCCTTCGCAGCTGGAAGCCGTGAAGCGTCTGCCCGAACTCATGGAAGAGCTGGACGTGCACTGTGCGGTGGTCAGCACCATGGATTACATCGCTTCGCCGGAGCTGGCCGTGGAGGCCTACAGCCCCGAAGAGGCGGACAAGGTGGCCGCAGCGGCCGCCGTGCTGGCGCCTGTGGCGGCCCGGGTGCGCCAGAGCGGCCGGGAGCTGTGGTACGCCCTGCCTGACCCCGAGGCCGTGGGCCGCGTGCGCAACGGCTGCCGGGAAAACGTGGACCGCACCATCTATGTGGACACGCAGGGCAATCTTTCGCCCTGTGTGTACGTCAACCTGCCTACCAGCGAGGAAGACCCCAAGCGGCGTATCTTCGCCCGCGCCGAATACGGCCGCCCCGCCGGGGAGCTGGCCGAGCTGTGGCGCACCAAGGGTTTCAGGGATTTCCGCGCCGCTCTGGCAGGCCCCTGGCCCGACCTGCCCTGTGCGGGCTGCTCCAAGCGTTTCGAGAAGATCTGGTAGGGCTGGTGGAAGTTTTGGGATGAGGGGGGAAGGGAAACCTTTTTGGAAAAAGGCTCCCCCCTCAAGCTCCCCCCATCCTTGCCAAAAACTTTTATTGGGGAGGATGACAGGGCAGGGGACATTGATGGCTTTTCGCTGGCTGGCGGTCCCCGCCGTTGTTCGTGCGGGAGAGGTTGCGGCACGGGAGACGGATGCAAGACCGGGAACAGGAGGATTTCCTGCTCCCGGTCTTTTTTTGCTGCGGGCTTCAGGCTGTTGTGCGCCACGGTGCGACATGAAAGGCCATCTGCTTTTGTGGACGTTTGCGATTTTTTGTCGATATCCGGGGCCCCTATCCGCAAGTCTTTGATGAAAAACGGATTCCCCTGATGCCGGACGGACGCTGGCTGCGTACCACATGCCTTGTGCTCCATTTGCCTGGGGCAGCGATACGTCATCGTCTCCGTCCGGTCAGCGACGGGGACCGTCCATACCGGTCAGAGCAAAAGTTTTTTCGGGCTGGGGAGAGCACGCGAGCGGAGGGGCGGTTTTACTCCGAAAGGCCCCTCTCCCTCGCGTTTTTTTGCTGTCTGGAAGGCAGAAAAGATATGTCCTGTCGGTAGATTTTGCCTATTTATCCTTGTCCATCAAGATTATTGCGCTCGCAACTATTTGTAATATTATGAAATATTAGAAAATAAAGTTGACAAAAATATATGATTTTATCTAAACAAAAACGAAATTCATTTTCTATAATACCATGGTGATAGGGAGCAGTGGGGCGGCTCAAAAAAGGAGGAAACATGAAAGAGACCCAAGGTGCACTGAGCATGCTGCTGCGCCGCTACCGTCTGATCCTGGGCAAATGCCGGTTGCGAAACGCACTGGCAGGGCTGCTGTTGGGGGCTGTCCTGCTGGTTCCCGCCGTTTCGCCGGCCGACAGCGGCGGCAAGGTCGGCCGCCCCGGATATCCTGAGGGCAGCCATTACACGGGCACCACGGATGGCGCTTCCGGTCCGTACACGGCGGACAAGGGGCATGTCGTCATCTCCAACCAGGCAGGGGATCTGGACGCCAAGTCGTTTTACGGTGGCCATGCTGACGGCAAGGGCGATGTGACGGACAACAAGGTCGAGATGCGGGGCGAGAGATCCCGGGCCGCCAATATCTACGGCGGCCTTACGGAAAACGGGCAGGCATCCGGCAACAGGGTGAGCGTGGAAAATGGCCGTATCGGCGGTGTCTGGGCCGGTGGCCGCATCTACGCAGGCTTCAGTGAGGCCGGTAACGCGCGTGACAATACGCTGGAGATCCGCAACGGTTACATCGAGGGCTCCCACACCGAGGTGTCTGCCGGGTATGCGGTAAAAGGCGACAGCACGGGCAACGGGCTCACCATCAGCGGCGGCAGCATCAGCCGCACGAGCGCTGACCATTTCGTCAGTGCCGGTTTCAGCCATGAAGGCAACGCGCGGGGCAATACCCTGACCGTCACCGGTGGCGAGCTGGGAACAGAAGCCTACGGCGGCTACGTCCGGACCGGGACCGGCGAGGCCTCGGACAACCGGGTGGAATTCTCCGGCAGTACCAGTGCCGTGACCAGATTGACCGCAGGCTGGAGCGGCGGAGCCGACGCCCGCGGGAACAGTCTCGTCATGAGCAGTGGTACCGTCAGGGAGTCCCTGACCGGCGGGGAGTCCCTGACCGGCCTCGCTTCCGGCAACAAGATAGAGATACACGGCGGCGAAGTGGGCAAACACGTCTATGCCGGTCACACCGATCGCGGCGGCGCTTCTGCCAACGAGCTGCTCATCGATGGCGGCACCATAGCCGGCAGTGCCTATGGCAGCTTTATCGCAGACAACAGCTCCCGGACAGCGGAGGGCAGCAAAATCAGCTTCGGCGGGACAGCCACTGCAGAGTTCCTGGTCGGTGGCTACAGTGCCCGGGGAGATGCCGTCGGCAATGAGGTGACGGTCAGCGGCGGCACGGTCCGCATGAATGTCATGGGCGGCGAGAGCCGCAGCGCGGCGGCCCGCAATAATACTGTCCGGGTCACGGGCGGAACCATCGGTACCGGGAGTGACGAGGGCTTCGTCCACGGCGGTTACAGCAACACGGGCAGTGCCGACAACAATACCGTCATCATCGAGGGCGGGAACCTGCGCAGCGTCATGGGCGGTTACGTGGAAAGCGGCGCCGGTTCGGTAAACGGCAATACCGTACTGTTCGGCGGCGGCAGCATCAGCGGCGCCGATGAAGGCCTGTACGGCGGTTACACGGACCAGGGCGATGCCAACGGCAACACGGTCCTCATCAGCGGCGGTACGCCCGGCAACGAGGTCTGCGGCGGTTTCGTCTGGACGGGCACGGGCAGTGCCACCGGCAATACCGTCATCCTCGAAGGGGCTCCCGACCTGGGCGGCACCCGCCTGTACGGCGGCGCCACGGGGAACGGCCACGGGGACATGCGCACCGGCAATACTCTGGAGATCCGGACTTCGGGCCTGAAGGCCGTCAACGTGGGCAACTTTGCCAATTACCGCTTCATCCTGCCGGAAAAGACCACTGCCGGCACGACCGTCCTGACCCTCACGGATGCCAAGGGCACGGACATCAGCAACAGTTCTGTGGGTGTTGCCGTGGCCGGGGGCAAGCCTCTGCTCCGCAAAGGGGACAGCGTCACCCTGCTGGCCAATGAGCATGGCCTGAAGGCCGAAGGCATGACCCAGCAGCGCCTTAGCGGACAGCAGGGGGTCTTCGTGGTCTATGACTTCGATCTGAAGACCACGGATACCTCGCTGATGGCCACCGTGACCGATAGCGTGCAGCCCCGCGGCCGGGAGGGCGGGCCGTCCGGCGATACGGGGGCCCGTCTGGCGCCGCAGGCCAAGGCACCGCTGGAAGGCGTGCTGGCCAACGTGGCCCTGGGCAACATCGGCGCCGACCTCGTGGCCGGGCAGGGCATCGACCAGGCCCGCTCTGCCGCCGTCGCCAGGGGAGAAGGCCCGGCCTGGGGCATCGCCCCCTTTGCCGCCGTCACCGGCACGCGTTCGCGCTATCAGACCGGCTCGCATGTCGATCTGAGTGGTGTTGCCTTCATGACCGGCTTTGCCAAGCGGGTGGAGACGTCCATGATGGACATCCTGGCGGGCGTCTTCTTCGAAGCGGGCTTTGCCCGTATGGACACGCACAACAGTTTCTCCAGCGGTCCTTCCGTGGACGGCGATGGCCGGAGCAGCTACTACGGCGGCGGTCTGCTGGCCCGTCTGGACCTGAAGGAAGACTTGCTCAAGGGCCTGTATCTGGAAGGTTCCTTCCGTTACGGCCGCCTCAACAGCCAGTGGCAGAGCGATGACCTGCATGATGCCGTCAATGGTCGTAAGGCCGAGTATGACCTTTCTACGCCGTACTACGGCCTGCACGCCGGACTGGGCTATGTGTGGGATCTGACCGAAAGTCTGACTCTGGATGTCTACGGCAAATACTTCTGGACCCATACCGAAGGCCAGTCCACCCATATCGTGGACGACCCCTGGTCGTTCGACGGCGTGGATTCGCAACGCCTGCGTCTGGGAGCGCGGCTGGGCCATGAATTCTGCCGGCAGGTGACCGGCTACGCTGGGGCGGCCTGGGAACACGAGTTCAACGGCAAGGCCCGCGCCACCACCTACGGCCTTGAGGCCCCCGCGCCCAGCCTGAAGGGCGACAGCGGTCTGCTGGAAGCCGGTCTGACCCTCACGCCCGTGGAAGGTTCCGGCCTGAGCCTGGACTTCGGCGTCCAGGGGCACACCGGCGTGCGGCAGGGCGTCAGCGGCACGGCCCTGGTACGTTATGAGTTCTAGGCCCGCGGACAAGATGTGAGTGAGGGGGGAAGGGAAACCTTTTGGGAAAAAGGCTCCCCCCTCAACCTCCCCCATCCTTTCCAAAAACTTTTATTGGAAAGGATGACGGGGCAGGGGACATTGTCGGCCTGCCGCTGGCTGCTGGTCCCCGCCGTTGTTCGTGCGGGAGAGGTTTGCGGCACGGGAAAGCGATGAAAGACCGGGAACAGGAGCACTTCCTGCTCCCGGCCTTTTTGTTGCGGGCCTTGGGCTGTTGAGCGCCACGGCGCGACACGGGAAATCTTCAACTTTGTGATGGCTTCGATTCCTAGCGGTAGCGGGGCCCTATCCGCAAGCCTTTGCGGGGAGCGCTTTGGGGGATGCCGGTGGCCAATGGTCTGCCTATCACACGACCCGTGCCCCATTTGCCCGGAGCAGCAAGATGTCAGCGGCCGTCCGGTCAGCGACGGGGACCGTCCATACCGGCCAGAGCAAAAGTTTTTTCGGGGTGGGGGAGAGCACGAGAGGGGGAGGGGCAGTTTTTACCAAAAAACGCCCCTCCCCCTCTCGTCATCCACGCTGCACAAGTACGAGTTTCTGGCAGGATATGCCCACCGGGGTAACGTTCCTTGGGGGCGTAAGAGATGGTGGATGCCCTTGGTGGACAGTGGTGTAAAACTTTGCGTTTCACAATATGGATATTGCGAAACGCTATATTATCGAGATAGTTAATTATATAATATATTGATTTTTAAACAAAATATTTTTGGCACAAAGATTGAAAAGGAAGGGCATACGATACATCGCCTTCAAGGCAGAACCAAGGAGTGTTTCATGCCCCCGATTCTTGACCCCGCAAAGTGTACCGGGTGTGGTACCTGTGCCGAAATATGCAATTCGGACATCTTCGTTTTTGACCGCCGGAATGATGCGATGCCGCAGGTCAAATACCCGGAAGAATGCTGGCACTGCGAGTCCTGTGTCTTGGATTGCCCTTCCGGTGCCATTAGTCTGCGGCTGCCGCTTTCCTATTCTCTGCTGTACACCGACGCATCCATTTTCCATAGCCGGAAGGAGGTCCGCTAATGATCCCTGTCAAAAATTGTATCGAAGCGGATGTCCTGGTGGTGGGTGGCGGCATCGGTGGCCTGATGGCGGCCATCTCGGCGGCCAGATCCGGCTGTAAGAACGTCGTGCTCATGGAGAAGATGCATTCCCGCCGCAGCGGCTCCGGGGCCACGGGCAACGACCATTTCAACTGCTACATCCCTGCCTATCACGGTGAGGATATCAGGCCGGTCTTCCGTGAGACCATGCAGAGCCTTGTCGGCAGCTGCAAGGATCCCAGTCTGATGTACAAGTTCCTCAAGAAAAGTTTCGAGTTGGTGCAGCTCTGGGATGAGTGGGGCGTCAATATGCGCCCCACCGGGGATTGGGAATGCAAGGGCCATGCCCTGCCCGGCAAGCCCCGGGCCTTTTTGAAATATGATGGCTCCGACCAGAAGAGAGTCCTCGTGCGTGAGGCCAAAAAGCTGGGCGTGCGTTTTTACAATCATCATCCTGTCGTGGAACTGGCCAGGATGGATGGTCGCATCGCCGGTGCCCTGGCTGTGGACATCAGCAAGGAACAGCCCGAGTTCCAGCCTGTGCGGGCCAAGACCGTGCTGCTGGCCACCGGCCTGACGCATCGCCTGTACCTGACGGCCCCCACGCCCGCGTATATGTTCAATACCGGCCATTGCCCCAACTGTGCCGGCGGGCAGGGGCTGGGATGGCGTGTGGGCGCGCGCATGGTCAACATGGAGTTCCCGTATACCCACGCCGGACCGAAATATTTCGCGCGCTGCGGCAAGGCGACCTGGATCGGCGTGTACCGCTATCAGGACGGTACGCCTGTGGGCCCATTCACCGACCATTCGGATACCGAATACGGCGACGTGACCAGTGATATCTGGAATTCCGTGTTCGAGGACGTCATGGCCACCGGTACCGGACCGGCCTACATGGACTGTTCCGATGCCTCCGACAAACAGATGGAGTACATGCGCTGGGCCATGAAGGGCGAGGGCCTGACATCCTTGCTCACCTATATGGCGGACAACGGTATCGATCCCCAGAAACATGCCGTGGAGTTCATGCGCTACGAACCTATCCTGCACGGCCGCGGTCTCGATGTTTCCGATGAGGGCGAAACCAGCGTGCCTGGCCTGTTCGCCGCCGGCGACATGGTCGGCAACGGTGGATGCGGCATAGCTCTGGCCGCCTATCTTGGCTGGGAAGGCGGCCATGCGGCCGCGCTCCAGGCGATCGGACAGGAGTTCCGCCCGGCGGAGACCTGTGAGAACATCACGGCCCGTATGGCCCTGCTTTCGTCTTTCATGGAACGTCCCGAGGGGGCAGACTGGAAGGATGCCAACATGGCCGTGCAGCAGATCATGAGCGATTACGCTCCGGCAGGCCCGCGCAAGGTTCGCTCTGCGCGCTTGCTGGAAGCGGGCCTCAACAATCTGCGCCTTCTGCGGCAAAAGGCCCTGGTCCAGATGGGGGCCACCTGCTCCCATACACTCATGCGCGCCGCCGAGGTGCTTGATCTTATGGACTGCGGCGAGGCGCTCCTGTGTGCCGCACTGGCCCGCAAGGAATCGCGCGGTAATCACATCCGGGCGGATTTTCCCTTCACGAACCCGTTGCTGGCAGACCAGTTCCTGACAGTGGGACTGGATGAAGACGGACAGGTACGGACGGCCTGGCGTCCCATCCGTCAGGCCATCATGGACTAGGCCGTCGTCTCTCAGGGCGGGGCCGGACGGTCTCCGCCCTTTTTTCTGCCCTCATGACAGGAGCTCTCATGTCTTCTTCTCGCAAATCAAATCTTTGGCGGCAGCTGGCCTTTCTTGCGGCCGGTCCGCTGCTATGCCTGATCCTCAAGGATATGCCGCCTCCTTCCGGGCTTACGGAGCACGGGATGGTATGCCTTGCAGGCTGTGCCTGGCTGCTGGTCTGGTGGATGACGGAAGTGCTGCCCTTGCCGGTGACCTCGCTCATGGCGGTCCCCATTTTCGCCTTTTTGGGCGTCATGGAGCCGGGCAAGGTCTTTTCCTTCATCGGGCATCCGGCCATGATGCTCATTTTTGGCGCGACCATCATCGTCGGCGTCTGGAAAGAGAGCAATCTGATCGAGCGATACGCCTACTGGTGTTTCAATCTCCCGTTCATTCGTTCCAATCCGGTACGTATGATCCTGGTGTTCACGCTGGGGGCAGGGCTAATGTCCGCCATCGCGCCCAATATCCCGCTCGTCATCCTGTTCATCTCCATTTCGGTGGCGGTGGTGCGATCTTGCGGACTGAGCCCGGAAAACAACCTGACGCGCTCTTTGTGCACGCTTTCCGGCATAGCTCCCATGCTGGGCGGCATGGGGACGCCGCTGGGGGGCGCCCCCAACATCATCGTCATCGCCATCGTCTCCACGACGCTGGGGCATGATATCTCCTTCTGGGAGTGGTCGAGTCTGGGTATGCCCCTGTGTCTCATCATCATGCTGTGCTGTTTCCTGATCACTTCCTGTCTTTTTCCTGTGGGCAAGGACGGTGTCACCATCCCGGAAGACTACATGAAAAAGAAAATGGCTTCGCTGGGGCCTGTGAGCGTATACGAACATGTGGCCATCTGGATCATGGTGGTCTCGCTGGTTCTGTGGTGCTTTGGCCCGCAACTGTTCACCGCCCTGGGCATGGAGGATACGGGCAGGATGCTGACAGCCCCTGTGGTGGCCCTGCTCATGGGAGCCGCTGCCTTCCTGGTGCCCGTACGCCGGGACGAGGAAAGCGGCAGGCTGGTATTCGCCATGGACTGGGAACAGGCTGTCCGCAATATCGGCTGGGGCATCATCGTGCTCCAGATCGGTGCCATTGCCTTTGGGCAGGTCCTCTTGGACGGCGGTGTGGATAAATGGGCGGCCCGTGGCATCCAGACGCTTCTTGGCGATGTGCCTGATGTCTGTGTATGGGGTGCCCTGGTCATCCTGACGGGCTTCCTTTCCCAGATCATCCTCAGCCTTGCCATCATCCCTCTCATGATACCCATTACGGTGGGGCTGGCCCAGCTCTATGGCTTCGACCCCCTGCTGGCCTGCCTTTCCGTAGGCTTCGTCAGCAACCTGACGACGATGTTCCCCTTCTCTTCCGTGGCAGTCGCCATCGTCATGACCGGCAGTGAAGGCTACGCGCGTTCCCGCGATTTCATTTGGAGCGGCCTGTTGAACACGACGGCCGTGACACTGCTGGTCTTCGCCTTCTGCTACTTCCTGGGCCCTTCCATCCTGGCCCTGCAGTGATCCCTGTTTTACTGGTGGAGGAGTTATGGACAAGGTATTCATGCCGCATCGGGGGATGCGGTATCTGCTGCCGTGCCTTCTGGGCTTGGTATTGCTGGCTCCGGCGACCGTCCGGGCCATTGATTTCAAGATATCCGGGGTCTGGCAGGTATTGCTGGAAGAATCCAATGTTACGCCGCGCGGTGTGGACGGGGCGGATACGTTTGGCGCGTTGCAGCGTTTTCGCATTCAGCTGGACGCCGTGGCCTCCGAAGATCTCTCCGGCTCCGTGCAGTTTGAGCTGGGACGTACGGAATGGGGGCAGAATGCGACAGGAGGGGCCTTGGGCGCTGACGGCAGCGTGGTAGAAGTGCGTCATGCCTATCTGGACTGGCATCTGCCCCAGACGGACATCAAGGTACGCATGGGCTTGCAGCCGTTGATGCTGCCGGGGATCGTATCAGGCTTCAGTGCCACATGGTGCCATGACATGGCAGGTATCTCTCTGGGGGCGCCTCTGTATGGCAGCCAGGATTTGGAAGCGGAAGTGGCCCTGTTCTGGGCGCGTCCGTACAATGACAACTCCGATGTAGCCTTCGGCCCCGACAGGGACACGAGGCATCTCGACAACATGGATGTGTTCGCCCTTAGTCTGCCGGTGCGTGGCGAGCGCTTCAAGATCAATCCCTGGGCCATGTATGCCATGATCGGACAGTACAGCCTGAGTGGACTTTCAGTCAGTACAGAGCCTGCCATCGTGGCGCCGCGCGGTGGCCTGATGCCCGTCCTGGGCGACGGAGGAACCTATGTCGGGTTCCAGTCCGCCTGGCTTTCGGGCCTCGACCGGGCCTGGGGCAGCGGCATCTGGCTGGGCATGACAGCAGAGTTTCTGTTGACCGACGATCTGAAGCTTTCCATGGAAGGGACGTATGGCGCTGTGGACCTTGGAGAAGTCTCCAACTACACGGGTTTTGGCGAAACAGGGCGGACCTTCGAGGTCCGGCGTGCGGGCTGGTACGCTGCGGCACGCCTTGATTATACGTTCGACTGGGGCATCCCCGGCATCCTTGGCTGGTATGCCTCCGGGGATGACGATAATCCGTACAACGGTGCCGAGCGCCTGCCCCAGTACAATACGCCCTGGATGGTGAGCACGCTGGGCTTTGGCGGTGCCCATATCGATGAAGCTACCTGGAAGGTGCTCGGGAGCAATCCCGGCGGGATGGCTGCCGTGGTGTTCCAAATCCGGGAACTGTCGTTCATGAAGGATTTGCGGCACCGGCTGGCCGTGGCCTGCTACTGGGGGACCAACAGTCCGCAGATGCCGGCGCGTGCCCACATGCGTTGGCCCACCCGGGCCGATGGTCCTCATGCTTATCTGACCACGATGGACAATGCTTGGGAAGTGGATCTGACCAGTGAGTACAAGCTGTACGAGAACTTCACCATCAACGTCGAAGCCGCTTATGTGCGTCTGAATCTGGATAGTGATACCTGGAACGGTGCCGAAAAGGCGCAGTTCAGGGACAATTACAGGGTATCAGCCCTGTTTACCTACACATTCTGACCCCCTTCTGTCCGTACGCATCATGTCGCACGGACAGTCTCCTTAGGCCTGGGTTCTATGCCCACGCGGCCAGCACACCGTCAGGCGGCATCCACTCGGCAGGATGCCGCCTGACTGATCATCGGTGCTGCTGCCGCTGCGGCAGGAGGGCACAGCCCGCTTTTGCCAAATGGCATATTCAGGTAGGCTGGGCATACATCCTCGCCGGCAGGCGGGATGAAAGGCAAAAGGGGCCTGTCGATGCATGATTTATTGAACAGCAGCTTTTCCGAATTGTTCGGCGACTACCTGTCTGCCATATATGAAAAATATGGAATAGATGAAGCCGTAAGATATCTGTTGTACATCTCACAGCAGATCGTAAGTATCCAGCGTATAAACATCATCTGTACGAACCTGGATATCGATTCTGTCATTCCTGTCGCTGACTCGTCGAAAGACATTATTTCAAAGATCGTCTCATCGAGTCCTAGACGCTATGCACTTGTCGGGCAGGAACAGGATATTTTTCTGCCGCTTGTCATCAATGACCTGGATAAAATCAAAAGCAAGGTCTACCCGCAGGACAAAAGCATCGTCCAGCTGCCGTTCTATTCCTATCGCTCCTTGCTGCGCATCCCGTTGTTCAAAAAGGGCGACTTCGTCTACCTGATCAACTTCTGG
The DNA here is from genome assembly GCF_050313065.1 of Desulfovibrio sp. SGI.230. Taxonomy (NCBI): domain Bacteria; kingdom Pseudomonadati; phylum Thermodesulfobacteriota; class Desulfovibrionia; order Desulfovibrionales; family Desulfovibrionaceae; genus Desulfovibrio; species Desulfovibrio sp. SGI.230. Next base: position 23,123 of record NZ_JBNPKS010000016.1, read on the forward strand.
TCTTCCGAGACGGATACCTTCACAGCACAACATAAGGACGTACTGCAGGAGCTGCTGGGACCACTCGTGAGCTGCATGCAGCGCAGTTATGCAGATGCCCCCTTTTACGCTCCGGAACGCTCCGGCTCCCTGAGTGGCTATGAACGCCTGAGCCAGTGCCGGGGCTTATCCAATATCCTGGATGCCCTGCGTCGTGTGGCACCGACACGGGCCACGATCCTTATCCAGGGGGAAAGCGGTACCGGCAAGGAGATCGTAGCTGAAGCTGTCCATGAGCTGTCTGCCCGTAAGGACCAGCGCTTCATTCGCGTTAATTGTGGCGCACTGACGGAGAGCCTGCTGGAGAGCGAGCTGTTCGGCCATGTCAGGGGGGCCTTTACCGGGGCTGTCAGCAACCGGATGGGCTTTTTTGAATTCGCTTCCGGGGGGACTCTTTTTCTGGACGAGATCGGAGAACTATCCCTGCCTGCCCAGGCCCGCCTGCTGCGGGCCATCGACAGCCGGACCATCCAGAAGATCGGCAGCCCCGAGACCATGTCCGTGGACGTGCGGCTGATCGCGGCCACCAACCGTGATCTGCGCCAGATGGTACGGGAAGGGAGCTTCAGGGAGGACCTGTATTTCCGCTTGTCGGTCTACCGCCTCACCCTGCCGCCCTTGCGGGAACACTCTGTGGATCTGGATACGCTCGTTCGCTATTTTATCAGGAAAAAGGCGGAGGAATACCGGCAGGAAGCTGTCCCGTTCCCGTCACAGGATGAGATGCGTAAGCTGTATGCCTACAGCTGGCCGGGCAATGTTCGGGAATTGCAGAATGTCGTGGAGCGGGCCCTGATAGACCGGTGTGGCAGTCAGCCCGGGGCGCCTTTGCAATTCGATCTGGCGGCCGAGATGCTTCAGGACGATACGGCGACAGCGTGGCCAACGCTGGAAGGACTGGAGAAAGAATATATCGAACGGGTCCTCAAAAAGTGTGGTCACCGGCTCACCGGGCCACAGGGAGCGGCGGCCGTCCTGGGGATCCACTATACGACGCTGCGTGCCAAGATGGTCAAATACGGCATAAAATGAGTCTCTCGGGGGGGGGACAAGCGTATGGCAGGGTGCCGAGGGCTCAGGCGAATGGTTTGTCATACCCTCCGGCTCCGTGCCTGTGGCAGGTCGAGGCGTCCTGTAGCTTGTATTTTTTAGCCGACGTCGGGTAGCTTCCGGCCCGCCCCGATCAACGTTTTTTCGGGGTGGGGGAGAGCACGAGAGGGGGAGGGGCAGTTTTTACCAAAAAACGCCCCTCCCCCTCTCGTCATCATCCCACAAAAAGCTATCGCCTACTTCAAGCCAAGATCGCGGAGCAGGTTGCTGACGGCCATATGGCCCATGGTGGCCACGGCGCCGCTGGTGGAGGACGAGCAGTGGGAGCCCATGACCAGATTGTCCAGGGCGTACCAGCGGGCATCCTGCGGCGGTTCCTGCTCGAACACGTCCAGACCGGCACCGTAGATGCGTTTCTGCTCCAGGGCCTCCAGCAGGGCGGGGCCGTCCACCAGCTCGCCGCGGGCGGTGTTGATGAGGATGGCGGTGGGCTTCATGAGGGCTAGGCGCGGGGCGTCCACCAGATGGCGGGTGCTGTCGTCGAGGCTGGTGTGCAGGCTGATGAAGTCGGCTTCGCGGAAGATGCGTTCCGGATCGGCGCGCTCCACATGGTTCTCGCTGGCCCAGGCGTCGTCCCAGACGATGTCGTGCCCCAGCACCTTCATGCCGAAGCCCGCGCCGCAGCGGCGGGCCACCCGCTTGCCGATGGCGCCCAGGCCGATGATGCCCACGGTCTTGCCGTACAGGTCGATGCCGGTGATCTTGCTCCAGTCCCGTTCACGGCAGCGGCGGTCGATGAGGGCCACCTTGCGGGCCACGCCCAGCATGAGGGCCAGGGCGTAGTCGGCCACGGCCTCGCTGTTGGCGCCCACGGTGCGGGAGACCTTGATGCCGCGGGCCTCGCAGGCGGCAAGGTCGATATTGTCCAGGCCCACGCCGTACTTGGCGATGGCCCGCAGACGGGGCGCGGCGGCCAGCACCGTGGCATCGACGGGGTCCACGCCCACGATCAGGCCGTCGCAGTCGGCCAGCTTTTCGCACATCCGGTCGGCGGAGAGGATGCCGCCGGTATCGTTGCGCACGACGTCCAGCCCCGCATCGCGGAGGATGTCGAAGAGTTCGGGATTGTTCTTGCCGAAGGATCGCGGGGTGGCGAGGACTTTCATGACGGGGCTCCTTGTAGGGAAAGGTGTGCGGCGGGGGCAGGCGTTCCTTGCCCGCAGGATGCCCGGCGGAAAAGGGACCGGGCAGGCCGGGGAAGAGCCGTTCATGCCCTTGGGGATGCGCTGTGCGGGCCGGGCCGTTTTTGCGCGGGCGGCAGGGGCCTGCGTCCTGAACCTAGCCCAGCAGGCGGATTTGTCAACGCCGGACGCGGTCGCGGGCAGGTGCCCGTTTTCCTTTGCCTTGCGGGCGTCTGCCGTGTACAATGCGCGAAAAAATGCAACGCAGGTGACTATGAGCATTCTTCAGGACAATACTTCTTCCGCCGCCATGGAGCGGCTGGATTCCGTGGTCGACCGTCTTTGCCATCCCGAATCCCTGGACAAGGTCTGGCATTGTTCGGCCCGCGGCATGGCCATGCCTTCCCTGGACAGGCTGAACGAGATCATGGATCGCCTGCGGGCCGCCCTGTTCCCCGGCTATTTCGGGGCCGCGCGCGTCTGGCGGGAATCCATGCGCCATCATCTGGCCGCCAATCTGGACAGCGTCTACCGTCTGCTAGCCGAGCAGATCCAGCGCGGCATCTCCTTCTCCTGCAAGGGCGAGGGCGAAGGCTGCCAGAACTGTGAGCGCAACAGCCGCGAGCTGGCGCTGGCCTTCATGGACAAGCTGCCGGACATCCGCCACAAGCTGGCCGGGGATGCCCAGGCGGGCTACGAGGGCGACCCCGCGGCCACCAGCCCCGGCGAGACCATCTTCTGCTATCCCTCCATGTACACCATGGTGCATCACCGCATCGCCCATGAGCTGTACAGCCTCAAGGTGCCGCTGATCCCGCGCATCATCTCCGAGATGGCCCACTCCCGTACGGGCATCGACATCCATCCCGGGGCCACCATCGGCAACGACTTTTTCATCGACCACGGCACGGGCGTGGTCATCGGCGAGACCTGCATCATCGGCAACAGCTGCCGTCTTTACCAGGGCGTGACCCTGGGGGCGCTCTCCTTCCCCAAGAATGCCGACGGGACCCTGACCAAGGGCATCCCGCGCCATCCCATCCTGGAAGACAAGGTGACGGTCTACGCGGGCGCCACCATCCTGGGCCGCGTCACCGTGGGCCGGGGCGCGGTCATCGGCGGTAACGTCTGGATCACCGACGACGTGCCCGCCGGGGCCAAGGTCACGCAGGAGCGTCCGTCATGAGGCCCGTGCGCAAGGGGCGCCTTTTCCTGCCGCTGCTCCTGCTGGCGGCGGTGATGCTGGCGGCCTGCCTGAGCGGCTGCGGCACGGAGGTCAAGGCCAAGGGACAGATGATCGGCGGCGTCTCCATGGGACGCGGCCTGTAACAGCGAGGTCGGGATCATGCGTACTCTGGTACAGGGTGGTCTTGTGGTGCGCCATGACGGCGTGCGCAGGGCCGATGTCTTGTTGGAGGACGAGCGTATCGTGGAAGTGGGCGAAGGCCTTTCCGCTTCCGGCGCCTGCGTGGTGGACGCCACGGACTGCTATGTGCTGCCCGGTGGGGTGGACGCCCAGGTGCGTCCCGCCGGTGCGGGGCTGGGCGGCCTGGCCCGGGCCGCGCTCCTGGGCGGTACCACCAGCCTGGGCGTGCTGCCGCCGTGCGACGGCTCCACGCCGGTCACGGACGGCCTGCCCCTGGATGTGGTCGTGCACGCTGATGCCGCCGGAGAACTGCCGGATGCGGCGGCCTGCGCGGCCTTTCCCGCGTCGCTGCTGACGGCTGCCGACGCCTGCACGCGCCTGCGCGGTCTCAAGAGCCAGGGCATGCTGCCGCTGGCGGCCTGCGGTCTGGAGCCCGTGGTCAGGGGCATGCGTGCCCGTCTGGAAGCCGAAGGGCAGCGGGACGTGCAGATCTGGCCGCAGGTCTTCCCGGCCTATGCCGAAGAAACGGCCGTGCGTCTGGCGCTGACCCTGGCCCATGCGGCGGAAAGCCCGCTGTGTCTGGGCCCGGTCTCGTCGGCACGCGCCCTGACGGCGCTTTCCGGCGGGCATGACTGCGGCCGTATCCATGCCTGCACGGCGCCGCGCTATCTGCTGCTGGATGCCGCCAGCTATGGCGAGGGGGCGGCCGAGGGCCTGAAGTATGTCTGCATGCCGCCCCTGCGGGCCCCGCGTGACGGGCGCCTGCTGTGGGAAGCCCTTGCCCGCGGCCTGCTGGATCATGTGGTCTCCGCCCATGACGAGGTCAGCTATGCCCGCAAGTGGGCCACCGGCCGGGAATCGGTCTTTGCCTGCCCGCAGGGCATGCCCGGCGTGGAGACGCGCCTGCCCCTGCTGTTCTCGGAAGGCGTGCGCAAAAGCCGCCTGACCCTGCCGCGCTTCGTGGATGTGGCCTGCACCACGCCTGCCGCCCTGCTGGGCCTGGGCGAACGCAAGGGCCGTCTGGAAGCCGGTTTCGACGCCGACGTGGTGGTGCTGGATCCTGTCTGCTGCCGGGAGCTGAGCGTCCGCGGCCTGCATCAGGGCGACTATACGCCCTATGAAGGCCTTGAGGTGCAGGGCTGGCCGCGCCATGTCTGGGCGCGGGGCCGCCATGTGGTCACCGAAGGTGTCTGGAGCGGCCCGGAGCAGGGCAGCACCGGCCCGGCCGCCTGAGGAACGTTTTTGCCGGCGCGGCATCCCTGAGGGGGTGCCGCGCCTTTTTTGCTTTGGCGGCGCACTTGGCAGAGCGGGCCTTGCCGGGTATAAGAACGCTTCGCACCACTGTTGCGGAGCGCAGCCGGATGCCGCGCTGCCGCAGGCCAGGGAAGATGGCCCCGGCCGGTCGGGCGCACGCCCGGGGACCGGCCCCTGGGGGCCTGTCTTTTTTGCCGGTGCGCCGGGGCCCGCACTCCCACGGCGGCGCCGCTCCGGCTCGAAAGGAGGATGTATGCTGGAAAAGATTTTTGACCTCAAGGCCAACGGGACATCGGTCCGGCAGGAATTGCGTGCCGGTCTGACAAGCTTCATGGCCATGTGCTACCTGATCTTCGTGGTGCCTTCCATGCTGGCCGATGCGGGCATGCCGCGCGAGAGCGCCGTGGCCGCCGTCATCTGGGTGACCATCGCCATCACCCTGCTCATGGGCCTGTGGGCGCGCTTCCCCGTGGGCGTGGCGCCCGGTCTGGGGATCACGGCCTTTTTTGCCTATTACGTCTGTGGCCCGGCCGGCTACAGCTGGCAGACGGGCCTGGGCGCCGTCTTCATCTCCGGCGTGTTCTTCATGCTGCTGACCGTGACCCGCGTGCGGCAAATGATCATCGACGCCGTGCCCATGGACCTGAAATACGCCATCGTGGTCGGCATCGGGGCCTTCATCGCCTTCATCGGCCTCAAGAACTGCGGCATCGTGGTGGCGGACCCCTCCACCTTCGTCACCCTGGGGCCCCTGACCAAGCCCGAAGCCCTGCTGGCCCTGGGCGGCCTGGCCCTGATGGCCATGCTCATGTGCCTGCGGGTGCCCGGCTCCATGATCATCGGCATCCTGACCGTCACCGTGGCCGGTGTGCTCTGCGGCGTGACCGCCATGCCGGAGCAGGCCTTTTCCGGCTTCAGCCTGCCCCTGCCCACCGAGACCTTCATGCAGATGGACCTCAAGGGCGCTCTGCATCACGGCCTGATCTCCATCATCTTCACCCTGACCATGGTGGACCTGTTCGACAATATGGGCGTGCTCATCGGCCTGGCGCGCAAGGCCGGCTTCATGGATGAGGATGGCCACATCCGCCATCTGGACAGGGCCCTGGTGACCGACTCCATCGGTACCATGTGCAGCGCCGTGCTGGGCGCCACCACGGCCACGTCCTATCTGGAATGCGCCGCCGGTGTGGCCGAAGGCGGCCGTACCGGCCTGACGGCCGTGACCATCGCGGGCCTGTTCCTGCTGGCCCTGTTCTTCACGCCGCTGGTGGCCATGGTGCCCGCCTATGCCACGGCCCCCGTGCTGGTGCTGGTGGGCGCCCTGATGATGCAGGAAGTGGTGCAGATCAAGTTCCGCGATCTGAGCGTGGCCATCCCGGCCTTCCTGACCATCATCGCCATGCCCCTGACCTTCAATATTGCTACGGGCTTCGGCTTCGGCTTCATCAGCTTCGTGGTGCTGCGCGTCCTGACCGGGCGCTGGCGCGAGGTGAGCCCCATCATGTACATTGTTGCCATCTGCTTTGCCGCCAACTTTGCGTTGCGCGGCTAGCAGGGCTGGACCATATCAACTCTCAAAGGATCAAGGCGGAATTATGTCTGGTAACACACAGCGTGAGATGCTGGGAAGCCGTCTGGGCTTCTTGCTGCTTTCGGCGGGCTGCGCCATCGGCCTCGGGAACGTCTGGCGTTTCCCCTACATCACCGGCGCGTATGGTGGCGCCATCTTCGTGGGTATCTATCTGCTCTGCCTGTTCGCTGTGGTGCCTACCATGATCATGGAATTCGCCGTGGGCCGTGCCGCCCGCCGCAATATGGGCCTGGCCTTCCACATCCTTGAGCCCAAGGGCAGCAAGTGGCACTGGGGCGGCAAGGTGGCCCTTATCGGCAGCTACCTGCTGATGATGTTCTACACCACGGTCACGGGCTGGATGCTCTATTACTGCTGGTACATGGCCAGCGGCGCCCTGAGCGGCCTGGATGCCGCCGGTGTGGGCAAGTTCTTCGGTGCCACCCTGGGCGACCCCGTGGCCCAGGTGGTGGGCATGACCCTGGTGGTGCTCATGGGCTGCGGCGTGTGCGCCATGGGCGTGCAGAAGGGCGTGGAGCGCGTGGTCAAGCTGATGATGCTGGGCCTGCTCTTCATCCTCATGGCCCTGGTCATCCGCTCCCTGACCCTGCCCGGCGCCGAGGCGGGCGTTTCCTTCTACCTGTCGCCCGATCCCTCCAAGCTGGAGAAGACCGGCCTGTTCCCGGTCATCAACGCGGCCATGAACCAGGCTTTCTTCACCCTGTCCGTGGGCATCGGCGCCATGTGCATCTTCGGCAGCTACCAGGGCAAGGACCGCTCCCTGACCGGTGAGGCCATGTGGATCATGGGCCTGGATACCTTCGTCGCCCTGATGGCCGGCCTGATCATCTTCCCGGCCTGTTTCGCCTTTGGCGTGGAGCCCGGCTCCGGTCCCGGCCTGGTCTTCGTGACCCTGCCCAACATCTTCAACGTCATGGCCGGCGGCCAGCTGTGGGGCACGCTGTTCTTCATCTTCATGAGCTTCGCGGCCCTCTCCACGGTCATCGCCGTGTTCGAGAACATCATCTCCTACAGCGCCGACGTGTGGGGTATGGAACGCCGCCGCGCCACCTGGCTGCATGCCGTGGGCATCTGGGTCTGCTCGCTGCCCTGTGCCCTGGGCTTCAACCTGCTGGCCGACTTCCAGCCCCTGGGCGCCGGCACCTGCGTGCTGGATCTGGAAGACTTCCTCATCAGCAACAACATCCTGCCCCTGGGCGGCCTGTTCTTCCTGCTCTTCTGCTGCCTGCGCCGCGGCTGGGGCTGGGACAACTTCATCGCCGAAGTGGACCAGGGCGTGGGCATGAAGTTCCCCCGCTGGCTGCGCGGCTATGTGACCTACGTCCTGCCCTGTCTGATCATCTTCGTGTTCGTCATGGGCTACGTGGACAAGTTCTGGAAGTAGGCGGGCCCGGCGGTCCGCAAGGGCCGCTCCCGCTGTCGGGACCGTTCCCCGCGCCGCATGGCGGCCTCCGGGGGGCGGTCCTGTCATGCACGGCCCGGAGCAGGAAAGCCCGGGCCGCATCCACGGATCTTAGGCCGTCCGCGGGACGGCATCATCATGTCCTGCTCCCGGAAGATGACCCGGGCAGCGTCCCCGCAGCAGCCTGACGGCTGCACGCCTCCGGCCGGGGGCGGCGCGGACCGCAAAGGGCAGGGCGCCGGGCAGAGGCCTCCGGCTCTCTTCCCGTGCACAACGACACATGCCGACCCAGCGGCCGGCAGGGAGGTTTCATGTCTCAGTCCAGAGAGATGCTGGGCAGCCGTCTGGGCTTTCTGCTGCTTTCGGCGGGCTGCGCCATCGGGCTGGGGAACGTCTGGCGCTTCCCCTATATCACCGGTGCTTACGGCGGCGCGGTCTTCGTGGGCGTCTACCTGCTCTGCCTGCTGGCCGTCCTGCCGGTGATGATCATGGAATTCGCCGTGGGCCGTGCGTCCCGCAGCAACATGGGGCGGGCCCTGAAGGTCCTGCCACCCGAGGGCACGCGCTGGCACATCTTCAGCAAGATCCCCCTGTGGGGCAGCTACCTGCTCTCCATGTTCTACACCACGGTCACGGGCTGGATGCTGGCCTATTGCTGGCACAGCTTTTCCGGCAACCTTTCCGGTCTGGACACCGCGGGCGTGGCGTCCTTTTTCGGCAGCACCCTGGCCAGCCCCTTCGAACAGGTGCTGGGCATGACCATCGTGGTGGGCGTGGGCTGCCTGGTCTGCGCCATGGGCGTGCAGAAGGGCGTAGAGCGCGTGGTCAAGGTCATCATGGTGGGCCTGCTGGCCATCCTGGTGCTGCTGGTGGTCCGCAGCCTGACCCTGCCCGGTGCGGGCGCGGGCGTGAGCTTCTATCTGGCCCCGGACGTGGAGAAGATGCAGAGCGTGGGCTGGTACGCCGTGCTCAATGCGGCCATGACCCAGGCCTTCTTCACCCTGTCGGTGGGCATCGGCAACATGACCATTTTCGGCAGCTACCAGAGCAAGGACCGCTCCCTGACCGGTGAGGCCCTGTGGATCATGAGCCTGGACACCTTCGTGGCCATCATGGCGGGCCTGATCATCTTCCCGGCCTGTTTCGCCTTCAGCGTGGCGCCCAACAGCGGCCCGGGCCTGATCTTCATCACCCTGCCCAACATCTTCAACGCCATGGACGGCGGCATCCTCTGGGGCACGCTCTTCTTCGTGTTCATGAGCTGCGCGGCGCTCTCCACGGTCATCGGCGTGTTCGAGAACATCATCTCCTACAGCGTGGACGTCAGCGGCATGCCGCGCCGCCGGGCCTGCGCCGTGCATTTCGTCTGTCTGTGGCTGGCCTCGCTGCCCTGTGCGCTGGGCTTCAACCTGCTGGCCGACTTCCAGCCCCTGGGCCCCGGCACCTGCGTGCTGGATCTGGAAGACTTCCTGCTCAGCAACAACCTGTTGCCCTTCGGCTGCCTGCTCTTCCTGCTTTTCTGCAGCTGGCGGCGCGGCTGGGGCTGGGACAACTTCGTGGCCGAGGTCAACCAGGGCCAGGGGGTGCGCTTCCCGCGCTTCATGAAGTATTATCTGCGTTACGGCCTGCCCTGCATCATCCTGCTGGTCTTCGTCATGGGCTACGTGGACAAGTTCGGCAAATAATCTCCGGGTACTTGCCCTCGGCGCCGTGCCGGGGCATAGTGCAAGGGCCGCACGCTTGGGCGGCAATCCCGAAAAAGGAAGATCCATGAGTACTCTGCTGCAGAAATCCTCCAAGAAATCGCTGATCCGTGAATACGGCGAAGCCCTGCTGGTGGCGCTGGTCCTGGCGTTCGTCATCAGGACCTTCGTGGTCCAGGCCTACAAGATCCCCTCGGAATCCATGGTCGAGACCCTGCTGGTGGGCGACCACCTGCTGGCCAGCAAGTTTGCCTACGGCATCAAGATCCCCTTCACCCACAGCTACATCTACCGTGGCGATGATCCCGCCTACGGTGACATCATCATCTTCGAATACCCCAACGATCCCTCGGTGGACTACATCAAGCGCGTCATCGGCCTGCCCGGCGACGTCATCACCGTGCGTGACAAGCGTCTTTACCGCAACGGCATGCCCGTGGAAGAAAAGTACATCCGCTACGAGCAGCCCAACATCATCGAGCCCATCCGCGACAACTTCGGGCCCGTGACCGTGCCGCCGGACAAGTACTTCGTCATGGGCGACAACCGCGACAATTCGCTGGACTCCCGTTTCTGGGGCTTTGTGGATCGCGGTGCCATCCAGGCCAAGGCCTGGCGCATCTACTGGTCCTGGGACGACAAGGACAACAGCCCGCGCTGGAGCCGTATCGGCAAGGCCGTCCGCTAGGGCGCGGGACCGGGGAGATCCTGTTGCGGGAAGAGGCATCGTACCGGCAGCGGAAGGACGCTCCGTTCCCGGCCGTGGCCTCTTTCCCGTGCATATTGCCGGAAGGGCATGACGGGTACGATCCCTTTCGTGTCCTGCGGGCTTTTTCCACAGAAGCATGATCACAGGCGCTGTCGCAGATGCGGCAGCGCTTTTTTTACAGCCGCCGTACGGGCCGGAGCGACGGTCATCCCGTACGGGGATGGCCCTTTCCGCAAAGGGGCGACGGCGGCGCGGGGGAGGAGTATGGTCATACGATTGTACGGCGCCGGTCTGGAAGGGGTGGATGCCTTCCCGGTGGACGTGGAAGTGGACCTGGTGCGTCAGGGCCTGCCCGGCTTCACGCTGGTGGGCCTGGCCGAGGCGGCCGTGCGCGAGGCCCGGGAGCGGGTCTTTTCGGCCCTGCGGGCCTGCGGTTTTCGCCTGCCGCCCTCGCGCATCACCGTGAATCTGGCCCCGGCCGGACGCCGCAAGAGCGGGACCGCCTTCGACCTGCCCCTGGCCCTTGGCCTGCTGGCGGCCAGCGGGCAGATTCCCGTGGAAGCCCTGCAGGGCCGGGTCTTTGCCGGAGAGCTTTCCCTTTCCGGTGCGCTCCGTCCGGTGCCCGGCATGCTGCCCCTGGCCATCATGGCCCGGCAACTGGGCCTCGCTTCCGTCATCCTGCCGCCGGACAACGGCGCCGAGGCGGCTGTGGTCCGGGACGTGGCGGTCTACACGCCCGCGCATCTTTCCCAGTGCGTGGCCTTTCTGCTGGGGCGGGAAGAGCTCGAAGCCCGGCAGCCCCTGCCCGCGCCTCCGGAGGATGCCGTCCTGTCCGGCATGGACTTTGCCGAGGTCCGCGGCCAGCAGGGCGCGCGGCGTGCGCTGGAAGTGGCGGCCGCCGGTGGGCACAACCTGCTCATGATCGGCCCGCCCGGCAGCGGCAAGACCATGCTGGCCCAGCGTCTGCCCACCATCCTGCCGCCCCTGGACTTTGAAGAAGCTCTGGAAGTCACCAAGGTCTACAGCGTGGCGGGCAAGCTGGCCCCCGGTCAGGGGCTGGTGCGCGTGCGTCCCTTCCGGGCGCCGCATCACACGGTCTCGGAGGTGGCCCTGGTGGGCGGCGGCCTGCATCCCCTGCCCGGTGAGGTGAGCCTGGCCCATCGCGGCGTGCTCTTCCTCGACGAGCTGCCCGAATTCCGCAAGAACGCGCTGGAAGTGCTGCGCCAGCCCCTGGAGGACGGCCGCGTGACCATCGCCCGTGCCGGGCAGAGCCTCACCTATCCGGCCGCCTGCATGCTGGTGGCCGCCATGAATCCCTGTCCCTGCGGCTACTACGGGGACCCCGACCACGAATGCACCTGCCGCCCCGACATCCTGCACCGCTACCGCAACCGGCTGTCCGGGCCGTTGCTGGACCGTATCGACGTCCACGTGGAGGTGCCTGCCGTGCCCTATGAGGACTTGCGCGGGGGCAGCCCTGCCGAAGACTCGTCCACCATCCGAAAACGCGTCCTGGCGGCCCGTGAGCGCCAAAATGACCGCTATGCCGGTAAAGCCTGCCGTTGCAATGCCGATCTGGGCGGTTTCCTGCTGGAACGCTACTGCGCCCTCGATGCCGCCGGGCACGCGCTCATGGAGCAGGCCGTGCGCGCCCTGGGCCTCTCCGCCCGCGCCTACACCCGGGTGCTGCGTCTGGCCCGTACCATCGCCGACCTGGAGGGCAAGGACGCCATCGCTCCCGCCCATGTGGCCGAGGCCATCTCCCTGCGCGTGCTGGATCGCCCGCAGTAGGGGCGGAGAAGATTTGTGCGAGGGGGAGGCCCCCCTTTTGTGGACAAAAGGTGCGGCCTCCCCCTCGCGCTCCCCCTCCACGCCAAAAAACTTTATCAGGGGAATGCTTCCTGCCGAGAAGGCAGAAGAGATGACAGGCGTTGAAAGAGACGGGGACTTTTCCCTGCGCCCCAAGTCTTCACCGCCTTTCAAGGCTCCTCTCTTTCCCTTCAGAAAAAGTTGTTCCGGTTATCAGGCGAGACGTGCGGCCGTCGATGGGGCTTGGTGCTTGGCGGTTCCCGGGATGCACAGCATGGTCTGGCGCGCTGTTCCCGCCGGCAGGCTGCTGGCGGGGCCGGTATGGCGGACACCCTTCGGGCGGCATTTCTGTTGTCGCTTCCCCGCCTTGCGTTTTTTTGTCCTGAACGAAGGAAGGCGCGTGGAGCGCGCCTTCCCATGAGCGGTTTTTGGGGAGAGGGGGAGTTTGAGGGGGAGGGCCCGCTTTTTACCGCAGGAAAAAGGGGCCCTCCCCCTCAAGCCAGCCAGCCCGGCAGATCATCAATGAAACAAAAACGGGCCGTCTCCTGAAGAGACGGCCCGTTTCGTATCGTGGGAGCTGTCGTTGACGCCGGGAAGCGAGGCACCGGTGCGGCGGGCACAGCTCCGAATGCGGCCTTTGTTGCCGCGCCCCGTCCCATGCTGCTCTGCTTTGAACGGAGGAAGGTGCGTGTGCGCCTTTCCAAGAGCGTTGGGGAGGGGAGTTTGAGGAGAGGCCCGCTTATTACCGCAGGCAAAAGGGGCCCTTCCTCCTCAACATATTCGTGCCTTAGGCCAGCACTTCCATGGTGGCCTGGGCGATCTGCAGTTCCTCGTTGGTGGGGATGATGAGGACCTTGATCTTGCTGTCGGGGGTGGAGATGGTGCGGGCACCGGGCTTGCGGGTGCCGTTTTCTTCCAGGTTCAGGCGCACGCCCAGTTCTTCCAGACCTTCGCAGACCTTGGCGCGGACGATGTCGTCGTTTTCACCGATACCGGCGGTGAAGACCAGGGCATCGACCTTGCCGCCCAGCAGGAAGAAGTAGGCGCCCAGGGTCTTCTTGATGCTGCGGACCAGCATGTTGAGGGCCAGTTCGGCCTTCTTGTTGCCGTTCTCGATCTCCTTGTGCACGTCACGCATGTCGGTGAAGCCGCACAGGCCCAGCAGGCCGGACTTCTTGTTCATCAGGGTGTCCATTTCCTCGGGGGTCAGGCCCTTCTTTTCCATGATGAAGGGGACGATGGCCGGGTCGATGGAACCGCAGCGGGTGCCCATGATGAGGCCTTCCAGAGGGGTGAGGCCCATGCTGGTGTCAAAGCACTTGCCGTCTTTCACACAGCTCATGGAAGAGCCGTTGCCGAGGTGCATGGTGATGGAGCGCAGCTCGGACTGGGGCTTGCCCAGGTATTCGGCGGTCTTCTTGGCGATGTACTTGTGAGAGGTGCCGTGGAAGCCGTAGCGGCGGATGTGCATCTCTTCGTAGATCTCGTAGGGCAGGCCGTACATGTAGGCTTCCTGCGGCATGGCCATGCCGAATTCGGTGTCGAACACGGCCACGTTGGGCACGCCGGGGAAGAGCTTTTCGGCCACTTCGATGCCCATGAGGTTGGCGGGGTTGTGCAGGGGGCCCAGGGGGAAGCAGTCACGGATGATCTGCTTCACGTTTTCGTCCACCTTCACGGTCTCGGTGATGGATTCGCCGCCGTGCAGCACGCGGTGGCCGATGGCGTAGATCTCGCTCTTGTCCTTGATGACGCCCTTTTCAGGGTCGGTCAGCAGGGAGATGACCAGTTCCATGGCTTCCACGTGGGTGGGGAAGGCGCTTTCGCGCACGATCTTTTCTTCGTGGTCGCTGTCAGGAGCGATCTTGTGGGTCAGCTTGCCCATGCCCTGGCCGATGCGTTCGGCCAGACCGGAAGCCAGGACGGTCTCGGTGTCCATTTCCAGCAGCTGATATTTGCAGGAGGAAGAGCCAGCGTTGATAACCAGTACTTTCATGAGGATCCTCGTCAGGGGGAATGGAGGGACGGAGCCTGGGCTCCGTCCCTGATATGGTGGTTGCGGACAGGATGCCGGGCGAGGCCGGCGCGTGTCCGTACTACTTCTGCTTTTCGGCAGCGGCCTGGATGGCGGTGATGGCCACGGTATTCACGATATCGGGCACGGTGCAGCCGCGGGACAGGTCGTTGACGGGCTTGTTGAGGCCCTGCAGGACAGGACCGATGGCCACGGCCTCAGCGGCACGCTGCACAGCCTTGTAGGTGTTGTTGCCGGTGTTGAGGTCGGGGAAGATGAAGACGGTCGCCTTGCCGGCCACCTTGCTGTTGGGCAGCTTGGTCTTGGCCACGGTGGGATCGATGGCGGCGTCGTACTGCAGGGGGCCTTCCAGGGAGAGCTCGGGAGCCTTTTCCTTGGCCAGGGCCGTGGCTTCCACCACCACATCCACGTCGGCACCCTTGCCGGACGTACCGGTGGAGTAGGAGAGCATGGCCACGCGGGGATCGATGCCGAAGACCTTGGCGGTATCGGCGGAGGCCACGGCGATCTCGGCCAGCTGCTGGGAGGTGGGGTTGGGGTTGACGGCGCAGTCACCGAAGACCAGCACGCGGTCCTTGAGGCACATCAGGAAGACCGAGGAGACCACGGAGTAGCCGGGCTTGGTCTTGATGAATTCGAAGGCGGGACGGATGGTGTGGGCGGTGGTGTTCACGGCACCGGAGACCATGCCGTCGGCGTCGTCCTTCTTGACCATCATGGTGGCGTAGTAGGTGGCGTCGCTCATGACGTCGCGGGCACGTTCGATGGTCACGCCCTTGGCCTTGCGCAGTTCGGCGTAGGTGGCGGCGTAGTCTTCGAACTTGGGCGAGGTGACGGGATCGATGATGGTGGCCTTGCTGATGTCGAGGTGCAGTTCGCGGGCCAGCTTGTTGATCTTGTCTTCATTGCCCAGCAGGATGATGTCGGCCACTTCGCGGCGCAGCAGGATGTCGGTGGCCTGCAGGATGCGGGGTTCCTCGCCTTCGGCCAGGACGATGCGCATCTTGTTGGCCTTGGCGCGCTCGATGAGGTTCAGTTCGAACATCATGGGCGTCATGCGGCCGGGTTTGGTCATGTTCAGGCGGGCGCTGATCTCCTTGCCGTTGACGTAGTGGTCATACAGGCCCAGCACGGTGTTGATCTTGCGGGTATCGGTGGGCTCGATGAGGCCGTAGATCTCCTGCAGGGACATGAAGGCCTTGGAGGTGTGCTGTTCGGTCAGCAGCACGGGCAGGGGGGCACCGGTCCAGCCTTCGATGAGGCTGCTCACTTCGGCGCTGGGACGGATGCCGCCGGTCAGCAGCACGCCGGCGATGTCGGGCTTGCTGGAGGACAGGCGGGAGGCGATGGAGGCCAGCAGGATGTCGGTGCGGTCGCCGGGGGTCACGATGAGCTGGTCCTTGGCCAGGTAGCCCAGGAAGTTGTCCACGTGCATGGCGGCGATGAGGTAGTCGCCCACCAGGGCGTCGAGATGGGCTTCGCCGGAGAGCACTTCGGCGTTCAGGCCCTTCTGCAGGTCGCGCATGGTGGCGCGGCCCAGGGCGGGCTCGTCCGGGATGGCGTAGACCAGGCCGGGCTTGTCGTCAGCGGCAAAGATGTCGCTCAGGTCGTCGGCTTCGGCGCGGGTCAGGCTGGAGCGGTTGACGATGGTGGCGATGACGTCCAGGGAGTAGGGGGCCATGGAGTCGCGGGTCACCAGCAGGGAGTCGCGCACTTCTTCGGCGTTCTTGCCTTCACCGCTGGTGATGAGCATCACGGGGCAGCCCAGGTTGGAGGCGATCTCGGCGTTCAGTTCGAATTCGAAGACCGGGTCCTTGCCCAGGAAGTCGGTGCCCACGCAGAGCACGAAGTCGTGGCGGCTCTGCAGTTCCTTGAACTTCTGGATGATGTTCTCGATGACCAGGTTGCGGTCGCCCTGATTGATGATGGTGCGCACTTCCTGGTAGGTGTAGGCGAAGGTGTCGCAGTAGTCCTGCTTGAGCTTGAAGTGTTCCAGCAGCAGGTTGATGTCCGGGGCGCGGTCATCCAGCTGGGGTTCATTGATGATGGGGCGGAAAATGGCCACATCCTGCATGTTGCGGCTCAGGATGGACATGGTGCCCAGGGCGATGGCGCGCTTGCCGGTGCGCGGGCCCGTGGCGGTAAGGTATAGGGCGCGATGCATGGTTTCCTCCAGGACGGGGCGCTGGCCCCGGTGAATCGATGCCGTTATGTTTGAAGTTTCGCGAGCCGGAAACTTCCCAAGCGCGGGTTGGCTGGTGGCGCGCTGCGCGCCGCGGCCCGAGGGCCGCTGCCCTTTCGGGCGGAAATATGGTGTTGCGCCATGCGGGTCTGCCGTCCCGGCATGGGCGCGTCCTTGCCGGCGGGCCGGAGGACGCCGGGGCTCGCCCCACGCTCCAGATAATGGGGGCGCGGCCGTTGCGGCCGCGCCCCTTCATTTATTCAGCGTATGCCGGCTTAGTTTTCGCTGCCGGGATGAGGCAGGCTGGCCAGCTGCTTGTACAGAGCGTGACGCTCGTTGTAGGCCTTGTCCAGTTCAGCCTTGAGCTGCTTGGACACTTCGGGATCCTTTTTGTCCAGAGCGGCGAAACGGGTTTCGCCGGCCAGGAAGGCCTGCAGTTCGCCGTTGGGATCCTTGGTGTAGTCCAGCTGGAAGGGATTCTTGCCTTCCTTGGCCAGTTCGGGGTTGAAGCGGTACAGGGGCCAGTAGCCGGTCTGCACGGCCAGCTTTTCTTCTTCCTGGCTCTTGCCCATGCCCTTGCGGATACCCTGGTTGATGCAGGGAGCGTAGGCGATGATCAGCGAGGGGCCCTTGTAGGCTTCGGCTTCGCGGAAGGCCTTGAGCACCTGCTGCTTGTCGGCGCCCATGGCGATGGAGGCCACGTACACATAGCCGTAGCTCATGGCCATGCGGCCCAGGTCCTTCTTGCCGATGCGCTTGCCGGCAGCGGCGAACTGGGCGATGGCGCCCAGAGGAGTGGACTTGGAGGCCTGACCGCCGGTGTTGGAGTACACTTCGGTATCCATCACCAGGACGTTGATGTCGTCGCCGGAAGCCAGAACGTGGTCCAGACCGCCGTAACCGATGTCGTAGGCCCAGCCGTCACCACCGAAGATCCACACGCTCTTCTTGGTGAAGAGGTCGCCCATATCCCACAGCTTGTGGGCCAGAGCGTGGTTGGCTTCGGACAGGCTGTCCAGGTTGTCCAGGATCTCTTCGCCGAACTTGCGGGAGCCTTCGGCGTCTTCCATGTTGTCCAGCCAGCCCTGCAGGGAGGCCTTCAGTTCGTCGTCGATGCCTTCGGTGGCCAGGGCTTCCTTGACAGCCAGGGCCAGGGCGCCGCGGCGCTGCTTGTAGCCCAGACCGATACCGCAGCCGAATTCGGCGGCGTCTTCAAAGAGGCTGTTGCCCCAGGCGGGACCGAAGCCGTCCTTGTTGGTGGTGTAGGGCGTGGTGGGAGAAGAAGCACCCCAGATGGAGGAGCAACCGGTGGCGTTGGCGATCAGCATGCGTTCGCCGAACAGCTGGGTGAGCACCTTGACGTAGGGGGTTTCACCGCAGCCGGCGCAGGCGCCGGAGAACTCATGCAGGGGCTGCTGCAGCTGGGAACCCTTGACGGTGTCGCGAGCCATCAGGTCGTCCTTGATGGAGACGTTGGCTTCGGCGAAGGCCAGGTTGGCCACCTGGGCGTCGATCTGGGTATCCAGGGGCTTCATGGTCAGGGCGCGCTTTTCAGGCTTGGTGGGGCAGACTTCCACGCAGGAGCCGCAGCCCAGGCAGTCTTCGGCGTACACCTGCATGCGGAACTTCATGCCGGTCAGTTCCTTGCCCTTGGCAGGTACGGTCACGAAGCTTTCGGGAGCGCCGGCCAGTTCTTCGTCATTGGCGACCACGGGGCGGATGGCGGCGTGGGGGCACACGAAGGAGCACTGGCAGCACTGGATGCAGTTGTCGGCCACCCATTCGGGCACGTTGATGGCCACAC
This sequence comes from Desulfovibrio sp. SGI.230, assembly GCF_050313065.1. NCBI lineage: Bacteria > Pseudomonadati > Thermodesulfobacteriota > Desulfovibrionia > Desulfovibrionales > Desulfovibrionaceae > Desulfovibrio > Desulfovibrio sp. SGI.230. The sequence continues at coordinate 41,251 of NZ_JBNPKS010000016.1, forward strand.
CGCGCTTTTCACAGGCAGCGGTGCCCAGGGGCATGATGCCGGCGGGTTCCATGGCGGACACGGGCAGCTTGTCGCCGCGCTGGGCCAGGATGGGACGCACCACACCGGCGATGTAGTCGTCGTCGCCGCAATGGCAGACTTCGGCACCTTCGGTGGCGTCAGCCCAGGATTCGGGGTACTTGATCTCGACCAGGGCGTCCATGCCCTTGTCCACGGCGGCGATGTTCATGTTGACGATCTTGTCGCCCTTCATGCCGTAGGTCTTCTTGATGGATTCCTTCAGCAGGGCCACGGCCTTGTCGAAGTCGATCACGTTGGCCAGCTTGAAGAAAGCGGTCTGCATGATCATGTTGATGCGGCCGCCCAGACCCACTTCCTGGGCCACGGCAACGGCGTCAACGTTGAAGAACTTCAGGTGCTTGCGGGCGATGGTGCGCTTCATGGAAGCAGGCAGGTGCTTTTCCATGTCTTCCAGCGACCAGTTGGAGTTCAGCACGAAGGTACCGCCGTCCTTGATGCCGTCCAGGATGTCGTACTGGGTGACATAGGCGGCCTTGTGGCAGGCGATGTAGTCGGCCTGGGTGATGAGGTAGGAAGACTGGATGGGGCTCTTACCGAAGCGCAGGTGGGACACGGTGAAGCCACCGGACTTCTTGGAGTCGTAAGCGAAGTAGGCCTGAGCGTACATATCGGTGTTGTCACCGATGATCTTGACGGCCTGCTTGTTGGCACCCACGGTACCGTCGGCGCCCAGACCGAAGAACTTGCACTGCACGGTGCCGGCGGGCACGGTGTCGATCTCTTCTTCAACGTCGAGGCTCAGGTTGGTCACGTCGTCGTGGATGCCCACGGTGAAGTGGTTCTTGGGAGCCAGGCCCAGCATGTTGTCGAACACGGCCTTGGCCATGCCGGGGGTGAAGTCCTTGGAGCCCAGACCGTAACGGCCGCCCACGATGGTGGGAGCTTCGCCCTTTTCCATGAAGGCAGTGCACACGTCCTGGTACAGGGGCTCGCCCAGGGAACCGGGTTCCTTGGTGCGGTCGAGGACGGTGATGGTGGTGGCGGTGGCGGGGATGGCCTGCAGCAGGTGTTCGGCCGAGAAGGGACGGAACAGATGCACTTTCACCAGACCCACGCGCTGGCCGCGTTCGTTCAGGTAGTTGACGGTTTCCTGGATGACTTCACAGGAGGAACCCATGCTGATGATCACGCGGTCGGCTTCGGGATGGCCCACGTAGTCGAACAGGCGATGCTTGCGGCCGGTGATGGCGGCCACTTTCTTCATGTTTTCCAGCACGATGCCGGGCACGGCGTCATAGTACAGGTTGCTGGCTTCGCGGTTCTGGAAGAAGATGTCGGGGTTCTGGGCGGTGCCGCGGATATGGGGATGTTCCGGGTTCATGGCATTGGCGCGGAACTCTTCGACCTTGTCCCAGGGAACCAGCTTGCGGATGTCTTCGTAATCGATGGTCTCGATCTTCTGCACTTCGTGAGAGGTACGGAAACCGTCGAAGAAGTGGCAGAAGGGCACGCTGGCGTCAAGGGCGGACAGGTGGGCGACCAGGGCCATGTCCATGCATTCCTGCACCGAAGAGGAGCAGAGGAAGGCAAAACCGGTCTGGCGGCAGGCCATGACGTCCTGATGGTCACCGAAGATGGACAGGGCGTGGGAAGCCAGGGCACGGGCCGAAACATGGAAGACGCCGGGCAGCAGTTCGCCGGCGATCTTGTACATGTTGGGGATCATGAGCAGCAGGCCCTGGGAAGCGGTGTAGGTGCTGGTCAGAGAACCGGCAGCCAGCATACCGTGCACGGCACCGGCGGCACCGGCTTCGGACTGCATTTCACGCACGGTCACGGTCTGGCCCATCAGGTTCTTGCAACCCTTGGCAGCCATTTCGTCCATGACTTCGCCCATGACGGACGAAGGGGTAATGGGGTAAATGGCAGCCGTGTCCGACAGAGCGTAGGCAATATACGCGGTGGCGTTATTGCCGTCCATGGTTTTCATTTTCGCCATCTGTTCCTCCTTGCGCGCCTATCTTGGCGCGCATGTTTTTCCGGAATGGACACACCGGCAAGCGGTGGTCTTGTGCAAACAGAGAGGATCCATCGCATCATGCCGTGGCATGAGGCCGGAGCGGCCCGGGCGGAAGAAGCCCGAAAAAACGGCCGGGACCGTGCCTGTTCGCAATGGATGAGCCCTACCACAAAATTGTTTGTTTGAACAGTCTAATGTGGGCAGGCTGTGAAAAAAAATGCGCAAGCATTTTTGCAAGAGAAACAAAGGAGTTAGAAAGATATTGAGCCGCTGCGGCCCCGCAGGACGCGTGACCGGCGCCTTTGTCTCTCTTCAGGCTGCCTACTAAAAAGGGCGACAAAAGGCAATAACGGAAAATACCATGAAATATGTCATGTGATTATAGCCCGCAAAACGGCGCTGCGCAAGGCTTTGAAGGTCCTCCCGGCAGGGCTTGGGAAGGGGCGGTGCCCTGCCGGTCATGGCACCTTGCTGCGGCAGGCTGCTGACCGGGAAAGCGCAGGGAAGGGAGGCGGGCGAAGAGGCCGTTCCCCGGCCTTTAGGGGTGGCCGGGTACCCGGGGCGACTGCCGCCGTGCCGGACAGGGGCCCGCCGGCAGGCCATGAAAAAAGGGGCCCCCTGACGGGAGCCCCTTGAACAGGTCACAAGGACAAACAGCTAGATCTTGCCGCCGGTCTTGAGCACGGCCTGCATGCCGCCGGCGGCGTTGACCACGTCGGTGATGCCGTTGCGGGCCAGGATCAGCACGCTGTCATAGGCGCGCAGACCGGTGTTGCAGATGATGGCCACAGGACGGTCCTTGGGCACTTCGTTGACCCGGCTGGGCATCTCTTCCAGAGAGATGGAGTGCCATTCGGGATGGACGGCCTGCACGGCCTGACCGGCCTTGGCGGGACGGGCGTCGATGAAGAAGATGTTGTTCTCGGCGCGCTTTTCCCACAGCGCCATGAACTCTTCGGAGGTGATGGGCTTCACACGGCCGGCCAGCACGTTGTCGGCCACGTTGGCCACCACGTTGACCACGTCCATGGCAGAGGCGAAAGGCGGCGCGTAGGAGATCTCCAGGTTGGAGATGTCTTCCACGGTGGGCTTGCCGTACTGCAGCACGGCGGCCACGGCGTCGATGCGGGCCTTGAGGGCGTCACCGGCGGTGCAGGCGCCCTGGATGCCCAGCACGCGGCGGTCGCTCTTGTCCACCACCAGTTCCAGGCTCATCATGTTCTTTTCGGGATAGAAGTGGGCGCGGTCCAGCTGTTCCACGGCCACGGAGATGGCGTCATAGCCTTCCTTGCGGGCGCGTTCCACAGTGAGGCCGGCGCCGCAGAAGGACATGTCGAACAGTTTCACGGCCCAGGTGCCCACGAAGCCGGGGAAGCTGGCATCGCCACCGGCCAGGTTGGTGCCGATGACGCGGCCCTGGCGGTTGGCCATGCTGCCCAGGGGCAGGTAGCCCAGCTTGCCGGTGATGAGGTTCTTGATGGCCACGCAGTCGCCGCCGGCATAGATGTCGGGGTCGCTGGTCTGCATCTTTTCATTGACCACGATGGCGCCGAAGGGGGCCACTTCCAGACCGGCGTCCTTGGCCAGCTGGCCGTTGGGCAGGAAACCGGCGGCAAAGATCACCAGCTGGGCGGGCAGTTCGCGCTTGTCGGTGATGACCTTGCACACGGCGCCGTCCTTGCCTTCCAGCTTGACGACCTTTTCAGAGGTGTAGACGGACAGGCCGTGGGCCTCGCAGTCGTGGGCGGCCATCTTGCCCATGTTGTGGGAGAGCACGCCGGGCAGCATCTGGTCCATCATTTCCACCACGCTGACCTTGACGCCCCACATGTCGGACAGGGCCACGGCAGCTTCCAGACCGATGAAACCGCCGCCCACGATGACGGCCTCGTTGACCTGGCCGTGTTCGCAGGCTTTGCGGATGACGTCGGCGGCTTCCAGACGGGTGAGGGTCAGGACGTTCTTCAGGTCGTGACCTTCCACCGGAGGCATGCGCGGGGTAGCACCGGTGGCCAGCACCAGCTTGTCGTAGGGCAGCTTTTCTTCCTCGCCGGTGACCACGTTGCGCACCAGCAGGGTCTTGGCGGCGCGGTCGATGGCCATGGCGCGGGTCTGGTTGCGCACGGTGATGCCTTTCATGGTACGGAAGAATTCGGGGTCACGCACGGTGTGGTAGGGCGTGGCGCGCAGGTCGTCGAGGTTGTTGACCTCGCCGGACACATAATAGGGGATGCCGCAGCCGCCGTAGGAGATGAAGAGGTTTTCATCCACCAGGGTGATCTCGGCGTCGGGCATCAGGCGCTTGCAGCGGCAGGCAGCCTTGGGACCCAGGGCAACGCCGCCGATAACCAGGATTTTCTGTGCCATGATAGACTCTCCTTGTAGAGCATTTGGCGTTTGAAACGCCGGGCGTCTCAAACTTTGTGCCGTCCGGGGACGAGGTCTCTCGCCCGGACACGGGCGGCCGCGGGCGCGGTCGCCGGAGCATGACGCTGTTGTTGGTCGGGCCTCGGGCGGCGACCCTGCGGTCACCGGACGGGGACAGGATACCTGTCCCTAGCGGCCCCGATACTGCCGGGCGTCTCCCACCCGGACGGTGATCTTTTCCCTGTCCATGAACTCCAGCAGGGCGATGAGGTACTTGCGCGAAAGGCCCAGGATCTCCTTGAGGCCGCCCACGTCCAGATCCTCATGGTCGCTGAACCACAGGCGCACCTTGTCCAGGATCTCTTCCACGGCCTCGTTGCCGTAGTAGAGGCCGTCCTTGACGCGCACCAGCTTCTTCTGTTCGCACAGCAGGCGCAGGACGGGCGCCGCCTCCTTGCTGCTCACGCCCAGCTCCTCGAGCACGTCCTTGAGGTTGGGCGGGGTCAGGCCCGCGCTGGTGTGGGCCTCCAGCAGCTTGCGGCTCAGGCCCTCCTGGTCGGAAGCCAGCGTGACCTTGTGGCTGGCCAGGCGCAGGCCGTCGCCTTCGGCCACCAGCAGGCCCTTTTTCTGGGCCGCTTCCAGCACGCGCGCCACCAGACGCTGGGGCAGCTTGTCGCTCCAGCCGGCGCACAGGGCGCCGCTGGGCAGCGAGGGCTTGAGCGGGTTCTTGGCGTGCAGGGCGGCGGCCCTGTCCAGGCAGGCGCGGATCAGGGCCTCGAAGTGCAGGCTGGCGATCCACATGCGGCCTTCCTTGTGCCAGCAGATGGCCTCGCCCTGGGAAGACAGCTGGACCAGCTGCTTCTGCAGGGCCGCGGCACTCTGGCCGGTAAGGGCCTGCAGCTGGCTGTGGCTGGCGCCCGCGCTGCCGCTGAGGCTCAGGGCCGCCCTGGTGAGGTCGAGGCCGGAGTGGGCCGTGATGTATTCGGGTGCGGCCAGTTCGGGCAGACGGGCCAGCAGGTCGAGCTTGTTCTGGAAATCCGGGTCCTTGCGGCGCAGCAGGGGCGGCAGGGGGCTGACGATGGTGCCGCCGGCCACGGTGCGCAGGGGCGAGTAGGCGCGCAGCACGCAATGGTCGCCGAACACGCCCACCATATCGCTGGAGAAGCGCAGTTCGGCCAGGCAGGAGTCGCCGGGGGCCAGACGGTCACGGTCGAAGAAGACCACCCGGGCCGCGCATTCCTGCGTGGCGTGGTGGAAGTGGACCTCGGTACGCTGGCGCAGGGGCCGCGGCGCGGACTTGAGGCACTGCAGGCGCACCAGCCAGCGGCGGGAGGGGAAAAGTGTGTCGAGACGGCAGAGGGTGTTGCCGCGATGGATGTCCGTCACTTCCAGGCCCTGCACGTTGACGGCGCAGCGCTCGCCGGCGCGGACCATCTCCACGCTGCTGCCGTGGCGCTGCAGGCTGCGGGCGCGGGTGGGCAGGGCGCCGGGCATGAAGCAGAGTTCGTCCCCTTCGCTGACCGCGCCGGAAATGACCGTGCCGGTGATGACCGTGCCGTGCCCCTTGAGGGTGAACACGCGGTCCACCGGCAGGCGGAAGATGTCGGAGCCGTGCCGGGGCGGCAGGCTGCTGGCGCAGGCCAGGATATGTTCGCGCAGGGCCGGGATGCCCTGGCCCGTGCTGGACGAGACGGGGAAGATGGGGGCGCCTTCCAGAAAAGTGCCCTGCAGGAAGGTGCGTACGTCTTCCTGGACCAGTTCCAGCCAGTCCGCGTCCACCATGTCCACCTTGGTCAGGGCCACGAAACCGTGCCGGATGCCCAGCAGGGAGCAGATCTCCAGATGTTCGCGGGTCTGGGGCATGACGCCTTCGTCGGCGGCGATGACCAGCATGACGAAGTCCACACCGGCGGCACCGGCCACCATGTTTTTGACGAAGCGTTCATGGCCGGGCACGTCCACGATGCCCAGACGCTCGCCACCCGGCATGGGGACCCAGGCGAAGCCCAGTTCGATGGTGATGCCGCGCCGCTTCTCTTCTTCCAGACGGTCACAGTCGATGCCCGTCAGCGCGCGGACCAGAGATGTCTTGCCGTGGTCGATGTGACCGGCGGTACCCAGGATCAGAGCCATTCTACCCCCAGAAAAAACACAGGAGCCCCGCCGGAAACGCCTTGCGGCGGCCCGGTGAGCGGGGACTGTCCCGTGTGCGGAACTGGTTTTCAGTGTACGCCAGAGAGCGGGGCTTTGCAAACGGCTGCGGCGGACGACCGGAGAAGTTTCAGGCCTCCAGCACTCTGGTGAAAAATATCACAATTGGAGCCATGGTACGATTTTGTTCAAAAATAATCATCAAATACAGATTATTATGAACAGCGTCCGGGCTATGCCCTGTTTACCGGAGAACGAGTGCCGCCGGCAAACAAATACAAGAAAAAAATAAGGGGAATGTCCGAAGGGCCCTGGCGGGGGCAGGAAGGGCAGCTCCGCAAGGGCCGGGGACGGAAGAAAAGTTTTTTTGCCGTCCGTTCCGTACGGCAAAGTCTTTTGTTCACAAGGCTGCACGGTCTGCGGGGCACACAGCGGTGCCCCGCGGAAGTCCCGTTAATCCGGCAACTGCTCCAGCCACTGCTGGGTGGCGTCGATGAGCTTGCGGGGCGTGGAAGCCCCGGCGGTGAGGCCCACGCGCCCCTTGCCGGCAAAGTCTTCGGCCCGCAGTTCTTCGGCCTGTTCGATATGATAGGTGCTGATGCCGCTCTGGGCCGCCAGATCGGCCAGACGGCGGGTGTTGCCGCTCTGGCGGCCGCCCACCACCACCATGGCATCCACCTGGGCAGCGATGCTGCGGGCCTCTTCCTGGCGTTCGCGGGTGGCATCACAGATGGTGGCCAGCACCTTGAGCCGGGGCAGGCGGTCGCGCAGTTCCTTTTCCAGCTGTTCGAAGACGGAGCGGTCCTGGGTGGTCTGGGAGGCCAGCACATAGGAACGTTCCGGGTCCACATGCAGGGCGGCCAGTTCGTCACGGCTGCCGAACACATGGGCCGGTCCGTGGGCATAGGAGACAAGGCCGCGCACTTCGGGATGGTCGGCCTCACCGAAAAGCAGCAGCTCCTCGCCGTCGCGGGTGGCACGTTCGATGGCCAGCTGGGCGCGCTTGACCTTGGGACAGGTGGCGTCCACCACGTCGGCGCCGGTGGCGCGGACGGCCTCCTCCACCTGACGGGTGATGCCGTGGGCGCGGATGAGGACCCTGTCCGTGGCGTTGAGCTGGGAAGGATCCTGGGCGCAGAAGACCCCCAGGGCCTCATAGTCGGCCAGGACCTGCGGGTTGTGGATGATGGGGCCCAGAGTGCAGGTGCGGCCTTCGCAGGGCTGTTCCAGAGCGGTATCCAGTTTTTGCAGGGCCAGGCCGACCCCCATGCAGAAACCGGCGGTCTTGGCGCGGATGACGTCCATAGTTCTCTCCCGGAAAAGATTCTTTGCGGCAGTGTTCCGTGAGAGGGAGGCCCTGTCAAGGGGAAGGGGCGCTCGCACTGTGCGGGAGTCGCCGCCGGATGGCGGATGCTGCCTGGCATCCGGGCGGGTCCGCCTGTGCTGTGGCAAGGGCGGCACGGCACCTTCAGCACACACCGTCCTATCGACACGCTCGATATACGGGAAAGGGGCAGAGCCTGTGGGCAGGTGCGTCTGTGATTGCACGGGGGATACAAGACGCCTGTCTGTGGGGGACGGGGCAGGCAGGGGAAAGCCCGTACCGGCAGCTGAGGATGGCCCCTTGGCTGGAGATGAAAGAAAAAGGCTGTCCGTGAGGGAAAAGGAACGCGTGGGAGAAAAGGAGACCGGAACTCCCCGTCGAGCGTCCTGTGCGGAGCACGGGACGCCGTGAGCGGTTTTTGAAGGATGGGGGAGTTTGAGGGGGAAGGGGACTTTTTTCCGCTGGAAAAAGTCCCCTTCCCCCTCAACAGATCTTGCCGTTTATTCCGGCAAAAAGCGGTCCATCAGCTCGTGCAGACCTTCCCAGGACGTGCAGCGGCAGAGCTCGAGGCGCAGGGCCTTAACGCCGGGCAGGCTGCGCACGTAGCGGGGCACCACGCTGCGCATCTTCCAGAGGGCGGCGCGACCGGGACAGAGTTCCTGGGCCAGTTCCATGTGGCGCAGGACCATGGCCCGCAGGGCGGCCGGTGAGGGGGGCTGGGGCTCCTCGCCCCGGCAAAGGCGGAGGTGGTCGTCGAAGATGGCCGGGCCGTGCATGGCGCCCCGGGCGTACATGACCGTATCCACGCCGGTCTGCTCCAGCACGCGCAGGCCGTCCCGGGCGCTGAACAGGTCGCCGCTGGCGATGAGGGGGATGTCCAAGGCCTGCTTGAGCTCGGCCAGCACCTCGTGGGCGGCCTCGCCGCCGAAGCCCTGGCGCGCCGTACGCGGGTGCAGGGTGATCCAGCCCGCGCCCAGATCCTGGAGGCGCAGGGAAAGGTCGCGCCAGACATGCCTTTGGCTGTCCAGGCCCAGACGGATCTTGAAGCCCACCCGTCCGGGACCGGCGGCCTGGAGCATGGCGCGGGCCACTTCGAGGGCATTGGGCACATCGCCCAGCATGGCGGCCCCTGCCCCCTGTTTGAGGACCTTGGCCACCGAGCAGCCCATGTTGAGGTCGAACCAGCCGTAGCCCACGTCGCGGAGCATCTCCACGGCCCGTTGCAGGAAGGAGGCCTCCGCGCCGAAAAGCTGGACCACCAGCGGCTGGTCCTCGGGCAGGCTCTGCAACAGCTCGCCGGTGCCGGGGCTGCGGTAGACAAGGCCCTTGGCGCTGACCATCTCGGTCACGCAGACCGCCGCGCCGTACTGGCGGCAGAGCAGGCGGAAGGGCAGGTCGCTGTAGCCGGCCAGGGGGGCCAGCCAGGGGTGCTCCCGGTCGAAGGGCAGGCTGTCGGGGTTGGCCGGGGATTCCGGCAGGAAAAACGCTTTGTGCATCATCAATGTTCCGTAGTGCGGGACGCAGGGTCTTCGGGTTGCATCTGTTGCAGGCGCTGCTGCGCCAGCTGGTCCACGCTGCGGGGGGCAGCGGCCGTGGGGCAGGCGGGACCGGGGCAGGATTCCTCGGGGCAGCCGGTGTGGCAGTAGATATGCCTGTTCAGCATGTCCACGCCGATGCGCAGGCCGTCGCCCAGGGTATCGGCCACAAAGCCGTCGCTCAGGCAGTCGATGACGCCCGTGCGGCCGAGGATGTCGCGCACGTTGCGGCTGCCCACCACCAGGACCACCGGCACACTGCGGGCATAGCAGCGTTCGAGGAACTGCTCAAGGGCATGGGCGCCGGAGGCATCCAGCCAGAACACGCGGGTCAGGTGCAGGACCACCAGACGGGGCGGCGTGTCGTCCTCTTCGTAGAGCTGGCGCTCCAGCTCATGGATGGCGCCGAAGAAGAGCGTGCCTTCGATGACGTAGACCACCAGGCCTTCGGGCATGTTGTCCGGGGCATAGCGCATGAGCGGGTCCGTGGCCCGCAGGCGGCGTACCCGGGGATGGGCCGCCTTGTAGATGAAGAGGGTCAGGGAGAGCAGCACGCCGATGAACACGGCCCGCTCCAGATCGAGGAGCAGGGTGGACGCGAAGGTGATGAGCAGCACCCAGCGGTCGATGCGCGTGGCCCGCAGGCAAAGGCGGATGGCCGGGATGTCGATCATGTTCACCGAGATGAGCAGCAGCACGCCCGCCAGGGCAGGCATGGGCAGCCAGCTGACCAGCGGCGCCATAACGAAGAGCATGGGCAGGGCCAGCAGGCCCGAAAAGACCGTGCCCATGCGGCTGCGCCCGCCGCTGGTGACCACCAGGGCGCTGCGGGTGAAGGAGCCGCAACCGGGGATGCCGGAGGTGAGGCCCGCGGCGATGTTGCCGAGGCCCTGGCCGATGAGTTCCTGGCTGCCGTCGAAGCGGTCGCCGCGGATGCCCGCCAGCTGCTTGCCGATGGCCAGGGATTCCACGGCGCCCAGCAGGGCGATGGCCAGCGCGGGCATGAACAGGTCGCGGATGGAGGCCATGTCGAAGGCCGGGGGCAGGGAAAGGGGCGGGACCACGCTGGGGATGGCGCCCACCAGGCGCACGCCCTGCTCGTGGAGACCCAGCAGGGCCGAGACGGCGGAGATGATGACCAGGGCCGCCAGGGTGGCCGGGAAGCGGCGCGAGATGCGCTTGAAAAGCAGGATCAGCAGGATGGTGCCCCCGGAGACCAGCAGGCACCAGATGTTGAGATGCGTGAAGTTGTGGATGACGTGATCGATCTGGGGGAAGAATCCCTGTGCCTGGGAGGAGGGCAGGCCCAGTGCGGTCTTGAGCTGGCCCGACGCGATGAGCAGGGCCGCACCGGCGGAGAAGGCCACCATGACCGAATGGGAGATGAAATTGGCCAGCTCGCCCAGACGGGCAAGCCCCATGCCCACCTGGATGAGGCCGCAGAGCAAGGCGATGCCGAAGATGTAGGGCATGCGGGCCTCTTCGGGCAGACTGGCCACGGTGATGCCGCCGATGCTGACCGTGCTCATGGTGGTGAACAGCACCATGGAGATGGCGTTGGTGGGCCCGGCGGCCAGGTAGCGGGCCGAGCCCCAGAGGGCGGCCACGATGACCGGCAGCATGCAGGCATAGATGCCGTATTGCGGGTGCACCCCGGCGATGAGGGCATAGGCCATGGCCTGGGGGACGGCCATGGGGGTGACGGCGAGCGCGGCGACGAAGTCGGCGCGGAAGTCGCGCAGGCTGTAGTGGCGCAGTTCGTTCAGGAAGGGGAAGAGGCGGGCGGCATTCATGGCGGCGCTCCGAGGTATGGAAGGTGACGGGCCCGGAAGGGCGACGCCCGGCAGGACAGGGCGCCGGAAAAAAACGGCGCATGTCCCCGCAGGGCGGGCGGCATCGTGACAGGAAAGGGGCAGGGTATCCCGACGGCGTGCGCCGTGTGGCGTACGGTTCCGCCGTCCTGGCAGGGGACGGCGGTGTTACGGGGGATCGGCCTGCCCCGGCCTAGTCGTGGGAGTCGTCTTCCAGCTTGAGGACGTCCTGCCCCAGTGCGTAGCGCATGAGGGAAGGACGCTCCGCGGATTTTTTCAGGGAGCCGATGATGCGGGTCATGCGGCGGGTGCCTTCCAGCACGCCGCCCAGATGCCCGGCCAGTTCCGTCAGGTCGGCGCGGGCCAGGATCTTTTCCAGTTCCAGGGCCAGGCGCTGGCCGCGTGAATCCTCGTGGAACTCCGCGCGCAGTTCGCGGGAAAGGCGCAGGGCACGGGAAAGGTTGTTGTCGATGTCTTCCACCAGCTCGCCGCAGTATTCGGCCTGGTTGCGCATGATGTTCAGGGCATTGTTGCCGTAGTGGGCCATGGCGCCGGCGGCCTTTTCCAGCGTGTCGCGGGCCACGGCCAGGCGGCGGCCCGTGGTCAGGGACACGATGCGGGCGCATTTGGACAGGAAGTGGGCGTCGTACATCTCGAAGCCGTATTCCCGCTGGGTGTAGAGCAGCACCAGGCCGAAGGGCGGCCGGTCGTTGCGTTCGCGCAGCACGAAGGCCAGACGGGAACGGTAGCCCGCCTTGTAGACCACGCAGTCGAAGGACTCGCCGCCGCGTTCGATGCCCCGCAGGTTGTTGGACACCACATGCCGGGCCGAGCCTTCCTTGACCGTGCGCATGACCGGGTGGTTGCGGATGCCTTCTTCCAGGGCGGGGACCACCATGGGGATGCCGCCGCCGTCACGGCGCGCGGCGGCCTGCACCACCCACTCGCCCTGGGGGTTGCGCAGACGGCAGACATAGAGGTCGGCATGCAGGGCATGGACCAGGATCTCGGCGCTCTGGCGCAGCACTTCTCCGGGGGGCGCCATATGGTCGGCCATGGAGAGCAGGTCGTTGGAGACACGCAGCAGGGTCTCCGTCTCGCTCTGCATGGCGGCGACGGAGGAGAGCAGCTGGAGCAGCGAGCGCCAGCTGCGCAGGGGCACGGCCCGCACATCGGGCTGGTAGCCGCGCTTCAGGGAGCGGTAGGCGGCCCGGATAAGGGCGATGATGGCAGGACGCACTTCGGGCGGCGCGTGTCTGACGATCTCGGTGATGGCTTCGCGCGGGGTGCGCAGGGAGTGGTATGACACGAAAATTCTCGCTTGGTGGCAGGTCCGCCCTGAAGATCTTATGAAATAAGGACAACGTTCAGAATAACAATATCGCAACCTTTGTCAATGCGCGCGCCGTCTTGCACGAGGTCCCGTCCCGGCCGTACGCCGGAGCGGGGCGGCGGAAAAGAGTTGAGTCCCGGAACAAAACATCGTACAAGCAGGCCATTCAGACTGAAACCGCACATCTTGCGGATGATCCAAGGAGAACTCCCCATGCGTATTCGTTTCCTCGTCCTTTCCCTGCTCGTCCTCTGCCTCGCCGTCAGCGGCTGCCAGCAGCCCCAGGAACCCGCCGTCAAGGTCGGCGTGGTCGATATGAACCGCCTGCTGCGTGACAGCGAGCCCGGCAAGGAAGCCAGCCGCTTCCTGGAAGGCATGCAGAAAGAGATCCAGCAGCAGATCGACGACGTGCAGGCCCGTCTGGGCAAAGACCCCGAGAACGAAGCCCTGCAGCGTGAACTGCAGGCCATCTACATGGGTGGCCAGCAGCGCATCAACGCCGAACAGCAGAACGTGGTCAGCCAGCTGCTGGACCTGACCCAGCGTCTGGTGAACAACTACCGTAAGGCCAACGGCCTGAGCGTGGTGCTGGGCACGGACGTGGCCGTGGCCTATGATCCCGCCCTGGACGTGACCAATGCCCTGCTGGACGAAATGAACAAGCAGAAGGTCAACTTCGTGTCCGTGAGCAACCCCCAGCCCGAAGCTCCCGCCGCCGCCGAAGCTCCCGCCAAGGCCGCCCAGGACACCAAGGCCGCGGAGAAGCCCGCTGAAAAGCCCGCTCCCGCCGCCGAAAAGCCCGCTGCCGAAAAGGCCGCTCCGGCCGAAGCCAAGGCCAAGTAGCCCCAGTCTTCGATGCTATCCAAGAGCCCCGGTCCTTCCGGGGCTCTTTTTGTCTCTTCCGTCCGGCGGCATCCAGGTGTCGCACGGCGGGAGGTATTTTTGAGGGAACAATGAAAGACTTTGAAAAATTCATCGACGGTTTCAGGAACTTCCGCCGCTTCTACTTCGATGCGGAGAACGACTACTACACGTCCCTGAACAAGGGGCAGCATCCCAAGGCCATCGTCATCGCCTGCAGCGATTCCCGTGCCGACCCGGCCCTGCTCATGGGCTGCGACCCGGGCGACATCTTCGTGGTGCGCAACGTGGCCAACCTGGTGCCCCATGCCGACGACGCCCTGCGTCGCGATGCCGTGCTGGCCGTGCTGGAATACGGGGTGCACCACCTCAAGGTGGAACACATCATCGTGCTGGGGCACTCCGGCTGCGGCGGCATCCAGGCCCTGCTGAACCCCGAATCGCTGCATGACGAGAGCTTCGTGGCCAACTGGGTCTCCATGGCCGCGCCCGCCCTGGAACGGATGCGCGAGGACGTGCGCGACGAGAGCCCGGCCGACCGGCAGCGCCACTGCGAAGAGGCCGCCATCCTGGTCTCCATCGACAACCTGCTCTCCTACCCCTGGATCCAGGAACGGGTGGCCGCCCACGAGCTGTCGCTGCACGCCTGGTATTTCGACATGTCGCAGGGCTCCCTGCTGGCCTATTTCCCGGACAGCGAGACCTTCGAGCCCCTGGTGGCCCACTGCCGCCAGTGCGGGGCCCTGGACGCCGCCTGTGGCTGCCATGCGCATGGCGTCCAGGCCTAGGACAGGCCCGGCGCCTGTCCTCCCCATACGCTGAGAAATGGCCCGGCAGTACGGATGCAGGGCCTGTCCCGGATGGCGGCAAGGCCGCTGTCCGGCAGGCTCCCCCGTACTGTCCCGGGCTTTTTTATGGTGCCCGGTTTTGTAGCCTGCGCTTCTGGACATCCGCCCGGGAGAAGCATAAGCAAGGGCATGATCGAAGCATTTTCCGCCGTTGTTCCTGTGTTCCTGCTCATCGGTCTGGGCGTCTGCCTGGATCTTTTCCGGGCCCTGCCCGAGAACGCCAACCAGACCCTGAGCCTCTATGTCCTCAACGTGGCCCTGCCGCTGCTGCTGTTCCAGATCATGGCCACCGCGCCCCTGGAGAGTTTTGCGCATCCGCAGTTCTGGCTGGGCGTCATCGCCGCGCAGTTCCTCATCTACGGGGTCTGTTACGCGGCCGACCGCATCCTGGCCCGCCACGACAGCGCGGCGGCGACCGTGACGGCCCTGGGCGGCTGTTTCTGCAATGCCGCCTTCGTGGGCATCCCCGTCATCACCAGTGCCCTGCCGGGCAATGCCGAGGCCCTGTTCGTAGCCGGCCTGTTCACCATCACGCCCAATCTTCTGTTCGTGGTGGGGCAGGTGCAGCTGGCCGCGCATGATCCTTCCCGCTCCATGCCGCAGGGGCGCAAGGCCGTGCTCTTGCATGTGCTGCGCTATTCGCTGCTGTACAATGCCGTGTTCTGGGGCATGGCGGGCGGCGTGCTGGTCTCGGCCCTGGGGCTGGGCCTGTGGGATCCGCTGAACAGGGCCGCCGAGCTGGTGGGCCATACGGCCGCCCCCTGTATGCTCGTGACCCTGGGCCTGACCCTGCGGGAGCGGCTGGCCGTGGTCCTGCGGCACGCGGGCGGCCATGCGCTGCTGCGCCAAACGGCCCTGCAGATCTGCAAGCTGGTGGTGCAGCCCCTGGTCTGCTGGGGCATCCTGGCCGCGCTGGGCGTGGAAGGCCTGTGGCTGGCCGTTTCGGTCATCATGGCCGCTTCCGGCTCCGCCCTGGTGGTCCCCGTGCTGGCGGACGTGCACCATGCCGGTCCTGAGGAGGCGACCCTGACGGCCCTGGTCTCCAATGGTCTGAGCCTGTTCTCGCTGAGTTTCTTCATCTGGGTGATGCGTCTGCTGGGCCATATCTGATGCGCCTGGACGGCCTTCCTGCCGTGCCGGTGTCCTGACTGGGGATGCAGGGGCGGCAGAGGGGCGCCCGCCGACGTGCGCCCTGCGGGGCCTTGTCCTGCAAAGCGCTCCACACTGCTGGATAAAATTCTATCGAAGCCCGGTCGATACCGGGCTTTTTCAATAGGTTATATATTGTTTGGTTAAACAAACAATTTTCTGGACAAGCGGAGGAAAGAGGCGCATCTTTCCCCTCACCGCAAGCGACATCCTCCGGGAGAGCCACACTACGGTCCGCATGGAGGTGTCGTATGGAAGCATTCTACGCTGTTCTTCCCGTCTTTCTGCTCATAGCCGTGGGGGCTGCGGTCCACATGACCGACGTGCTGCCGGAGAATACCGGCGCGGCCATGGGCCTTTATGTGCTCAAGCTGGCCCTGCCCGTGCTCATGCTGCATATCCTGTCCGGTGCGAGCCGTCTGGATCTGGCCCACGGCGGTTTCTGGCTGGGCGTCATCGGGGCGCAGATGCTGTGCTATCTGCTGGGCTACGCCGTGGACAGGCTTTTTTCCCGGCGGGGGACGGGCCCGGCCATCATCTCCGGCCTGGCCTGCAGCGCCAGCAACACGGCCTTCGTGGGCCTGCCCATCGTGGCCGGCCTGCTGCCGGGCAATCACGAAGCCATGGTGGTGGCCGGGCTGGCGGCCCTGACGCCCAATGTGGTGGTCATCATAGCCCAGATCCGCATGGACTGTCTGGCAGGTTCCGCGGCCTGGGGCGACGGCCGGGGCCGCATCTGGAAGCTGCTGCGCCTGTTCCTGCTGGGCAACCCCCTGCTTCTGGCCACGCTGGCGGGCCTTGCCCTGGCCTGCTCGGGGCTGGGGCTGTGGCAGCCGCTGGATCACGCCGCAGAGCTCATCGGCAGTACGGCCGCGCCCTGCATGCTGCTGGCCCTGGGCTTCGACCTGCGCCAGAAGCTGGTGCTGGCCCTGCGCCGCAACGGCGGGCATACGGTTATCCGGCAGGCCTGGCTCCTGCTGTGCAAGCTGGGCATCCATCCCCTGATCTGCTGGGGCATCATGCATCTGGCGGGCCTGCCGCCGCTCTGGCTGGGCGTGGGCGTGCTCATGTCCGCCACCGGCACGGCCCTGGTGGCCTCGGTGCTGGCCGAGGTCTACAGCGCCGTGCCCGAAGAGGCGGCCCTGACCGCCGTACTGAGCAATGCCGCCAGCATGGTCAGCCTGATGCTGTTCATCTTTCTGCTGCAGGGGGCGGGCTGTCTGTAGGGAAGGGTATCAGGAAGCGAAGATGTGAGATCGCCGTCTGCACGGCAGAGAGCACGTCCGCTGATGGTGCGGACAAGGAGGCCCCCGGCCGGCTCAGTCGTCCAGCGCGGCGCAGGCATCTTCCTGCTGGCCGCGGTAGAGCAGCTCTTCGGTCATCTCCAGCAGTTCGCCCACGATGCCGCCCCCGGTCATGGGATGGCCGAACAGGGCCTCGCGCTGGTTGGTGAGGCCGCGCCGGTCCACGGCGTCGGGCATGGTGGGGGAGAGGGTCTCGCGCAGGCGGCAGGCCAGCAGATAGCCCTCGGCGCCGGGCAGGAAGATGTCCGTGAGGGCCGCGAAGCGGGCGCGCATGCCGTCCCAGGCGGCCAGGGTGTCCGGGCCGGGACGCAGGCCGCAGAGCACGCGCAGGGACGAATACAGGTTGTTGCAGACCGCGCCGGGCAGGCCGGGGCGCCAGCCCCAGAGCCAGGGGGTGCGCTCGAAAAAGAGGTTGTGCTCCACGCCCAGATCCAGCAGCTCGCGCATGCCGTGCAGCAGGGTGCGCAAAGGGGCCGTCTGCGGCGTATCGGGCCAGCGGAACGCGGCCTTGCGGTGCAGGTCCCAGGCGGGCACCAGCTCGCGCTGCGGCGCAAGACCGGCCAGCACGCGCAGCAGATGGGCCAGCCAGGCATTGGCATCGGGGCTGTCCGGGGTCTCCAGATGGGAATAGCTGAGGACGTAGCGGCCCCGGCCGTAATTGCCCGCCACCATCAGGGGCTGGCCGTCGAGGAAGTCCGCCGAGACGTTGACCCCGTACAGGTCCTTCCAGGCTTCGAAGACAGGGGCCGGGATGCGGCTCAGGGGCAGGTCGGCCAGCCAGAAGTCCGTATCCGGCTGACGGTAGGAGGCCAGGATGCTGACCCGTTCGTCGGCTTCCGGGGCGAAGCGGCCGGGCCACCAGACGGGCAGGGACGGCACATGGCCGTCATCCCGGGGCGGGCGGCAGTTGCCGCAATGGCGGCAGTCGTCGTCATGGCCGTGGGCGCAGCCGCGCCAGTGCGGCGGCACCAGGGCGCACGCCTCGTCGCCCAGCGGCGGGCGCAGCGGATCGGGAGCAGCCCCGTCCGGGAAAGCTTTGGGGAAGTCCGGCCGTACGGCGGGCAGGTCGCGTGCCATGCAGGAGCGCACGCGCATGTGGGCATGGCCGGAGATGAGATGATGCAGGCGCTCGGGATAGGGCGCGCGGCCCCAGGGGCAGAGCCCCAGGCCGTCCTGGCTGCGGTGCTGGCTCAGGGCCAGTCCGGCGCCGCCGCAAAAGCCCAGGTAACGGCCGCCTTCGGCCAGATAGTCGCGCACGGCCTGCCGCCCCTTCTCGCCCAGGGCCCGCGCCTTGAGCCGGGCGTTGCCGCCGGGGACCAGCAGGAGCGGGGCCGCTCCCCGTTCCTTGCCGGGCGTACCCTGCGGGCATGGCTTGCGAAAAAGCGCGCCATTGGCTATGTCTTGTCCCTTGACCAGACGACAGGGCAGTCCCAGCGCGCACAGGGCGCGCCAGACCATAAGGCCCCAGATATGGGACGCGTCCCAAAGAATACATACAGGGTTGGCGGCACACATAACAGCGTACTATGGCCGCCTTTCATGGAGAAAGCAAGATGGCGGATACCCTCCCCAAGGGCTACGAGCCCCATGACGTGGAAGCGCGCTGGCGCGACCACTGGCAGGACAACAGGACCTTCACGCCCGACCCGGATGCCCAGGGCGAACCCTTTTCCATCGTGATCCCGCCGCCGAACGTTACCGGCGCCCTGCACATCGGGCATGCCCTGAACCAGACCCTCATCGACGTGCTGTGCCGTCATGCCCGCCAGAAGGGCAAGAACGTGCTGTGGGTGCCCGGCACCGACCACGCCGGCATCGCCACCCAGAACGTGGTGGAGCGCGCTCTGGCCAAGGAAGGCAAGACCCGTCAGGACCTGGGCCGCGAAGCCTTCATCGAGCGCGTGTGGCAGTGGCGCGAAGACTACGGTCACCGCATCCTCAACCAGATCCGCGCCCTGGGTGCTTCCGTGGACTGGACGCGCCTGCGCTTCACCATGGACGAAGGCCTGTCCGCCGCCGTGCGCAAGGTCTTCGTGCAGCTCTACAACGAAGGCCTGATCTACAAGGGCGACTACATCATCAACTGGTGCTCGCGCTGCCATACGGCCCTGGCCGATGACGAAGTGGAACACGAGGCCCACAAGGGCAAGCTGTGGAAGATCCGTTACCATCTGGCCGACGGCTCCGGCAGCATCACCATCGCCACCACCCGTCCCGAGACCATCCCCGGCGACACCGCCATCTGCGTGCATCCCGAGGACGAGCGCTACCAGCATCTGGTGGGCAAGACGGCCATCGTGCCCGTGCTGGGCCGCGAGATCCCCATCATCGCCGACAGCTACGTGGATCGCGAGTTCGGTACCGGCGCCCTCAAGGTGACCCCCTGCCACGACCACAACGACTGGGCCCTGGGCAAGAAGCACGATCTGGAATTCCTGCAGGTCATCGACGAAGACGGCATCATGAAGGCCGAGTCCGGCCCCTACGCCGGTCTGAAGAAGGAAGACTGCCGCACGAAGATCGTGGCCGACATCGAAGCCGCCGGCGACCTGCTGGCCGTGGAAGACCTGGACAACTCCGTGGGCCACTGCTACCGCTGCCACACCGTGGTGGAACCGCATGTGTCCACGCAGTGGTTCGTGGCCACCACCAAGATGGCTCCCGCCGCCCGCAAGGCCGTGCCCGAACTGACCCGCATCCTGCCGGAATCCTGGGCCAAGACCTACTATCACTGGCTGGACAACATCCGCGACTGGTGCATCAGCCGCCAGATCTGGTGGGGCCATCGCATCCCCGCCTGGACCTGCGCGCAGTGCGGCGAGCTCATCGTGGCCGAGCACGACCCCAGCTCCTGCCCCAAGTGCGGCTGCACTGACCTGAAGCAGGACGAGGACGTGCTGGATACCTGGTTCTCCTCGGCTCTGTGGCCCTTCTCCACCATGGGCTGGCCCGAGCAGACCAAGGATCTGGCCACCTGGTACCCCACCAGCGTGCTGGTGACCGGTTTCGACATCATCTTCTTCTGGGTGGCCCGCATGATGATGATGGGCCAGCACTTCATGGGCCAGGTGCCCTTCCACGACGTGTACCTGCACGCCCTGGTGCGTGACGAGACCGGCCGCAAGATGTCCAAGTCCACGGGCAACGTCATCGACCCGCTGGAGATGATCGACAAGTACGGCTGCGACTCCCTGCGCTTCACCCTGACGGCCTTTGCCGCCATGGGCCGCGACATCCGCCTGTCCGAAGCCCGCATCGAAGGCTACCGCCACTTCGTCAACAAGCTGTGGAACGCCGCCCGCTTCGCCCTCATGAACCTGCCCGAGACCGCGCCCGCCCCGGTGGCCCTGGAAAGCGTGGAAGGCCTGCACCACCAGTGGATCCTGCACCGTCTGGAGCAGGTCAAGCAGGACATGGACAAGGCGCTGGAAGAATACCGCTTCAACGACGCCGCCCAGCTGGGCTACAAGTTCCTGTGGAACGAGTTCTGCGACTGGTATCTGGAACTCATCAAGCCCGACATGCAGGACGAGGCCCGCAAGCCCGTGGCCCAGTATGTGCTGTGGGTGGTGCTGCGCGAGCTGCTGCTCCTGCTGCATCCCATCATCCCCTTCGTCACGGCCGAGATCTGGAACGCTCTGCCCGTGCCCGCCGGCGAGCAGCCCACGGACATCGCCCTGGAGCTCTATCCCGCGGCCCGTCCCGGCTGCCTGCATGAAGCCGAGGCCGCCCGCATGGAACTGGTGCAGGGCATCATCGTGGCCGTGCGCACCATCAAGGCCGAGCTGAACATCAGCCCCAGCCACAAGGTGAGCCTGATGCTGCATCCTGTGGACGAGGCCCAGGCCGCCCTGCTGGAAAGCTGCCGCCAGATGATGACCACCCTGGCCCGCCTGGAAGACCTGCAGATCGGTGCCGACCTGCACGCTCCCAAGGCTTCCGCCTCCTCCGTGGTGGGCGGCTGCCAGGTCATCGTGCCCCTCAAGGGCGCCGTGGACCTGGCCGGAGAACTGGCCCGTCTGGACAAGGAAATGGCCAAACTGGAAAAGGATCTGGTGGGCGTGCAGAGCAAGCTGCACAACGAAAGTTTCGTGAGCCGCGCTCCCGCCCAGGTTGTGGAACGCGAACGCGCCCGTGCCGAACAGCTGCTGGATGCCAAGGCCAAGATGCAGGCCCTGCGCCAGCACTTCAGCGAAGCCCTCAACGAGGAATAAGGAACAACGTCATGAAGATGTCCGCCGTTGCCACGCCCCCCATGCTCTGCGCTTCCGGGCGCGGAGCGGTGGGCGTCGTGCCCGGCGCGGTCGTCGCCTCCGGTCTTTCGGGCCGGAGGCCGGCGGCCGCGCCGCTGTTTTGTCTGCTGCTCCTGCTGGTGTTCTGCCTGTCCGCCCTGCCGGCCCGTGCCCATGTGGTGGACGAGCTGGCCCCTCTGCTGGACAGCGATGCCATCGTGAACAGCATCCAGGATATCGGCCTGCTCAAGAAGGCCGGTTTCATCTATCAGCCCGACCTGACCATCACGGGCGAGATGTGCCCCGTGGACGGCAGCCAGGACCAGCTGGCCGTGCTCAGCGGCATGCTGGCCGCTGACAGGATGTATGCCTTCTATTTCGGCGATGTGTCCGACGCGGCCAAGAAGAACGAGCTGCTCCAGCAGCTGGTGGGCAAGCCCCTGCCCACGCTGAACAGCAAGGACATGGCCCGCATCCGCAAGGCCCCGCACAGTCAGGAGTCCGCGAACATTCTGGCGCGCTTCCGCCAGCAGGAGCTTTCCCGCCTGCTGGAGGCCGCCCGTCAGGACGACCAGCTGCTGCGCCTGCTGGGGGCGCATCTGTACGGCCTTTATCTGGAGCGCCTGTACATGGCCTCGGTCATGGTGCTGGCCGCTGCGGAAAGCGACACGCTGGAGCCGCTCTATCAGGTGCATACCGGTCTGGCCACCCGGCACGGCAAGGCCCTGGAGATCCTTGGCAAGAAGGGCTTGCTGGGCCTGGAAGACTGCGAGGCCCGCGCGGCTTTGGTCAAGAAGCTGCAAGGCCTGTTGACCGCCAACAAGGGGCAGCCTACGCTGGAAGGCCTGCGCGAGATAGTCTCGCTGGTACAGGAGGAGCGTGCGTTCTTCCTGACGCCCTGCCCGCTGCCGCAATAAGAATGTTTT
>NZ_JBNPKS010000017.1:0-59172 GCF_050313065.1 Desulfovibrio sp. SGI.230
TATTTTCGCGAAAGTTTTTTTCGCGGCCCCGTCGGGGCAACTCGTTGGCGCGAGGGAGACTTATGTCTCATTTTCAAACCCGCGTCAAGAACTTTTTTTGCCATCCGGGAAAATTTCTTTTCCCGTCGCCCTTTTGGACGTGGCCGACTCGTTGGCGCGAACGACTTTATGCGCCTTTTCGACCCCACCGTCAAGCATTTTTCCGCAAAAAATTTTACGGATTTGCTCCCTGCTGACTGATTATTCAATCAACACACTGAAAAGACACAGAAAAATGTTTGGATTTTTCTTTGCCATTTTCCATTTTCTTCTCCCCTTTCTGCCCGGCAAGAGCCCCGCATTCCCTGCTAGAGAAAGCATCCTTTTCTCTCCAGGAAGCGAGGCGCCTCTTTCGCCCTGCTTCGGATTTTCTCTGTCACGGCACCAAAGGACACACGGAAAGGAGAAAAATACGCCGGACACAGCGCCCCGGATGCGACATTGAAAGCACGGCCTGCCGTCCCTTTCCTCAGGAAAGAAGAAAGGCAAAAGCAGATAGTCCTCCTCTACTTGCGCTATCCACAGCAAGAACCGGCGGTCCCCGCAAAAAATGCAAAGGGGATCCTTCCCGGGCGGCAGCCCGACAAAGGATCCCCTGCTATCAGCTCAACAGGTCTCTATCCTGCGAGGCCTTCCAGAGCCGTCATCATCTTTTCCACGTCCCGGACCGTAAAGTCCACGGGCAGGGACATCAGCATGCCGAGCCCTTCCATCTTGTCGTGGAATTCCGCCGCCGTCATGGGGCTGACAGCAGCCGTATGGATCATGGCATTGACCATGAGGATGTCGATGACAGCCTTGCGCAGCTCCTCAGGCTCCAGCCCCAGGTCGAGCACGGCCAGAGCGGGGGCCTGCTGGCGCACCAGCTCCATGCCCTGTTCCAGGGAACCCGCCTGCCGGACAGCCGCACCGCGCCCTTCCATGACCGGAAGGACCGGGGCCCACTGTTCGGGGCGCGAGGTAACGATCAGGATATCCATAGCGGACCCCACGGCCTAGTGATGGCCGCCGCCACCGCAGGTGAAGTCCATGGTGAAGGGAGGCAGCTTGCCCTCCAGGAAGGCCTGCACGGCAGCGCCCACGGTGGGGTACTGACCGGCGAAGAAGACGTTGACGCCCACCTGCTGGAAGCCCATCAGCGGACGCATGCCCATGCCGCCGGCCAGCAGGGCTTTCACGCCGTGGCTGGCCAGGTGCTGCACGGGAGCCATGCAGCCGCCCTGCTGGTGAGGCACGTTTTCCAGCGTGCCCACGGCCTTGATGGCGTTGTCTTCGATTTCCACGATGGTGTAGATGTCACAATGGCCGAAGTGCATGCCCATCTGGGCATCGAGACCGCCAGGCATGCAGGAAGGCACGGCAAGAAGAAAGCTCATGATAAACGCTCCATTTCTGGTCGAAGGTGCGCGGCCTAGCGGCCGGTGCGCATATCCTGAAGGGCCGACCACATGTCCTTCAGGCTGTTGCCAAGAGGATTGTCGAATTCTGTCAGGGCGCGACGCTGCACCATGGCCCGGGTCACCACCGGATCGAAGGGCAGGCGCCCCAGCAGGGTATGGCCGTGTTCGGCGCATTCCGCGGCGATGGCATCGGCCTCGTTCACATTGAGATCAGCCTTGTTGATGATGATGGCCAGCGGGATGCGGAAATGCCGGCACAGATCGGCCACGCGGCTGAAATCGTGGCGGCCTGACGGCGTGGGCTCCACGACGCCCACGGCCAGGCTGGCCCCCGACAGGGAACTGATGACGGGACAGCCCACGCCCGGCGAACCGTCGCACAAGATGGTCTCCAGCCCCAGCGCTCTGGCACGCTCCCTGGCCTGGGCCTTGAGCAGGCTCACCAGACGTCCGGAGTTCTCCTGCCCGGGGAAGAGCTGGGCATGGACCATCAGCCCGAAGCGGCTGTCGCTCACGTACCAGTCACCACAGTGATTGTCGGGAAAATCGATGGCCTGCTGCGGACAGAGCTTCACGCAGACGCCGCAGCCTTCGCAATGGTCATCAATAAGGAAGCCCCCGTCATGCGGACGTACCGCTTCGAAACGACACAAATCGGCACACTGGCCGCAACGGATGCAGTCCTCCTGACGGATCCGGGCGCTGTGTCCCGAGATGAACGGCGTGCGTTCCTTGACCTCCGGCTGCAGCAGGATGTGCAGGTCGGGCGCATCCACATCCAGGTCACAGATGACCTTGCTTTCGGCCAGATGGGCAAAGGAGGCACAGACCGTGGTTTTTCCCGTCCCGCCCTTGCCGCTGATGACGACGATCTCACGCATGACACACCTCCCCGCCCAGACGGCGCAGGGCATCGCGCAAGTGTTCGAAACGCTGTTTCCATTCCGGGGACAGCGCGGCCAGCAGACGGCCATTGGCATATTGCTCGGCGGCGGCCCGTTCAAAAGGCAGCTCCGCCAGCAGGGGCAGGCCGTGTTCGCGACAGTAGTCACGCACAGCGGCGTCACCATCGGCATTGCCCTCGGCCCCGGCCCGGTTGATGACCACGGCCATGGCCTTGTTCAGGGGCAGGAAGGCCTGATGCGCCAATCTGAAATCATGGAAGCCGAAGGGCGTGGGGTCGGCCACCAGCAGGATCAGATCCACATCACGGGTGACCGTGACCGCCGGACAGCTGACCCCGGGAGGCGCATCGAGGATGGCATCGGCCGGGATCTCAGCCAGCATGGCGTCCAGACGGGCCCGCAGCTGGCGCAGCAGGGGCGGCGTCATGGATTCGCCGATACGGGTACGCCCCATGAGGAAGCGGACCGTACCGTCCAGCACCGTGCCGTGTTCCAGTTCGCCCAGCTCCCGGCCCACGGGCTTGAGGGCCTTGTCCGCACAGACGGCGAAACAGCCGCCGCAGCCGTGGCACATGTCGGGAAAGATGCTGATATTGCCGGCAAAGGAGGCGATGGCCTTGAAGCTGCAGATCTCGCGGCATTTGCCGCACTTGCTGCACGCGGCCAGATCGAGGGAAGGAACTTCCAGCCAGGCCTTGCTGCTCCCCTCCACCTGCGGCGGCAGGAAGAGGTGGAGGTTGGGCGCTTCCACGTCCGTGTCCACGGCCACCAGGGGGCTGTCCCAGACGCTGGCCAGGGAGGCCGCCACGCTGGTCTTGCCTGCCCCGCCCTTGCCGCTGGCAATGGCGATACGCATACGGGTCCTCTACTTGTTGGGCGCGTCAGCAAAGGGGAATTCGCCCTTCTGGAAGCGTTCCACCGCTTCCCGGACGGTACCGCTCACATCCTGGCAGACCTTGATGCCCGCAGCTTTCAGGGCGTCGAAAGCCTTGGGGCCCACATAGCCGCTCAGCACCACCTGCACGCCTGCGTTGGCCACACGTTCGGCGGTCTCGATGCCGGCACCCATGCTCATGGTCTGGGAAGCGCCGTTGTCGATATAGCTCACGCTCATGTCCGGCAGATCCACCACCACGAAACCGCCCGCGCGACCGAAACGGGGATCGACGAGATCGTCAAGGGTGGGGCCTTCACTGGAAATGGCAATCTTCTGCATGGTATTCTCCTTTGCGTCCGCAGTCCGGTGATCCGGTTCGGCCAGGGCATAATGACCGCCCTCGATGCGCAGGGCCCGGCCCGTGACCAGGGCCAGCGCCACCGTGCGCCGGGCCGCAGCCAGAGTACGGCCGAACGTATGCCGGGACACACGCATGCGGCAGGCGGCCTCGGAACCGGTCAGGCCTTCCAGATCCGCCAGACGCAGGGCTTCGAGTTCTTCCACGCCCAGGCAGACTTCCTCCAGGGCCGTCATGGGGATGCCCCGCGGCTTGAAGTAGGTGACACTGGGAGTGGTGGCCACATAGCGGCACTGTCTGGGACGCGGCATGATTTCTCCAATATCTGGCAAAACGGGCACGCAGCCGGAAAGGATGGCAGGCTTGCGGACGTTTTGCACAATTGAGCATAATCCTTGCGGCGGCCATGTCAAGCCCCTTTCCCGGATCCCGCCGCTTTTTCCCGCTTCCGCGCAGCGCGTTGACGCTTTTCTTGGCCGCATGGTACAAGTCCCGGACCTGCCCTGTGCAGCCATCCCGAGGTTCCCATGTCCCAAAATCGTGCCACCATGCTGGACCGCCCCGTGGCCCAGACCTTTTTCCGCTACGGCCTGCCCTGGTCCGCGGCCTTCCTCCTGCTTTCGTCCGCCGGTCTGGTGGATACCATTTTCATCGGTCGCTATGTCGGAGCCCAGGCTCTGGCAGCCGTCAATATCGTCAGCCCTGTCTTCAGCATTTTTTTCGGCATGGGCGTCATGCTTTCCGTGGGCGGCACGGTCCGCAGTGCCCACCACGTGGGGCGTGGCGATCTGCGGGCCGCTTCGGCGGTCTTTGGCCGCACCATGCTGCTCATCCTGCTGGCCGGTCTGGTACTGGCCCTGCTCTCCCTGCTGTTCCGGCCGCTGCTGCTGGCCTTGCTGGGGGCGGACGGTGATGTGATGCGGCCCGCGTACCAGTATCTGACCACCATCCTGCTTTTCAGCCCTGTGCTGCCCGCCTCCTATGCGCTTTCGCAGTTCGCCCGGGTGGACCAGCATCCCACCCTGGCCTCTCTGGGGCTCATCCTGAGCGCTGCCGTCAATATCTTCCTGGATTACCTGTTCATCGCCCGCTTCGGCTGGGGCGTGCAGGGGGCGGCCCTGGCCACGGGCCTGGGCTTCAGCTGCACCCTGCTCCTGTTCCTGATCCACTTCCTTTCCCGCCGTGCCCTGCTGCGCCTGACCCTGAAGGGCTGCGGCTGGCGGGAGATACTGCGGGCCAGCCTCAACGGCAGTGCGGAGAGCATCAACGAGATCTCCGTGGGCAGCATCATCCTGTTCATCAATCATTTGATGATGGCCCGTTTCGGCTCCTCCGGCGTGGCCGCCTTCACCGTGGTCAGCTACGGTTCGTGGTTCGGCCTGACCCTGGCTTACGGCCTCAGCGATACCCTGTCGCCCCTGGTCAGTGCCAACCATGCTGCCGGGTTGCGCCAGCGGACGCACAGATTCCTGCACGTCGCCCTGCTGAGCCTGCTGGCACTGGGCGTGGTCATGTTCCTTGTCTTCAGCCTCTACCCGCAGGAACTTGCCCGCCTTTTCCTGCCCGACAACGCCGCTGTGGGCAGCCTGGCCTGTGACTTCATCGCCGACTTCCGCTGGAGCTTTTTCTTCAGCGGCCTGAACATGGGCATCGCCTGTTACCTGACCGGGCTCAACCGCTCCCTACAGGCTGTGGGCATGGCGCTGAGCCGCAGTCTGGTCTTTCCCGCCCTGTTCCTGAGCCTGTTCGCCCTCTGGCTGGAAGACGAGCATATCTTCTGGGCCATCCCCCTGGCCGAGGCCCTGACCCTGCTGCTGGGCATCGGCCTGCTGGTCCATGGTCGACGACGTACCGGCTGGTAGACCTGCTGACAGGAACCACCGCATACCGTATGCTGGCAGTACATGACACAAGGAGATCCTATGTCCACGAAACGTTTTTTGCCCGCTCTGCTGGCCGCCCTGCTGCTGGCCGCTCCCGCCATGGCAGCCGAACACGCTCCGGGGTTCGAAGCCTGCATCAAAAAAAATCCCAAAAGCTCGGATCAGAAACAGTGCCTGGATATGGAGCGTGATTACTGGCAGAAAAAGCTGGATACCCGTTATCAGGCCATGCAGGGCATCTGCAAAAAATTCTCCGGCCCCGAAGCGGAAAAACGCAGCACAGCCTGCCTGGAAGCCCTGGAAGAGAGCCAGCACAGCTGGCTGGCGTACAAGGCCAGTATGCGTCCTGTGGCCGAGAACTATCCCAACAGCCAAAGCGCCATGGAGAACCTGGCCTGGTTCGAGATCGACCAGCTGCGCAAGCGCATCCACGATCTGGAGACCCTCGACCCCTCGCTGGCTGACAAGCCGGCCCGCCGTTCCAATACCATGGATGACATCGAGAAGGGCCTGTCGGATTTCGGCAACAGCATGGAATCTCTGTTCAATTCCGGCATGAAGAAAATGGGCCTGGAGTAGGTCCCTTTGGGGCTTTTGCCAAAAGCAGGAACGGAGCAGCATCCCTGCCGTTCCTGCCCCTTCGAAGGCCTCCTGCCCGCTCCCGGGCCGCAAAAAACGGCCTTTCCGTCATGTCCCCTTCGGGGTATCCTTTTGCCGGGCGGGCCAAACGGCCTGCCGCCTGTCATCGTATCTTGCGGAGGCATCATGGATTCTTTGCTCACGCTGCCGGATAACATCCATCTTCCCGGCACGCCGGAACATTTCACGGCTCTGCTCACCTCAGACAGCGGGCTGCTGGTGGAGCGCATCGTCTCCTGGGGCCATGTGACGCCGGAAGGCCAGTGGTACGATCAGGAAAAAGACGAATGGGTCCTGCTGCTGGAAGGCGCCGCCCGGCTGGGCTTTGACGATGGCCGTGCAGTATCCCTGGAACGCGGCCAGTGTCTGCTGTTGCCTAAGCATGTGCGCCATCGTGTGCTGGAGACCAGCAAGCCCTGTGTCTGGCTGGCCATCCACGCGCCGCAGCTG
The DNA here is from genome assembly GCF_050313065.1 of Desulfovibrio sp. SGI.230. Lineage (NCBI taxonomy): Bacteria > Pseudomonadati > Thermodesulfobacteriota > Desulfovibrionia > Desulfovibrionales > Desulfovibrionaceae > Desulfovibrio > Desulfovibrio sp. SGI.230. The sequence goes on from NZ_JBNPKS010000017.1 coordinate 6,552, forward strand.
CGCCCGCAGGAGGCAGACGACACGCCCGCATGGCCGAAGGGATAGCATGGCTCCAGCCCCCTTTTCGCCAGCACGCGGCTAGCGCTAGTGAAAATACGGATTTGGGGGCGGTATCGCCCAGCCAGTTCGCATTCACAAGTTCCATGCAAAGGCATCCGGGGCAGTACGACTGTCCATCGACCGCCAGCCGTGCCTTGTGACATTCCCCGGGAAAACGCTCACAGGAGGAGTCCATGTCGCTGCCTCTGTTCACCTGCCGCCCCATCGGCATCATCCACACACCCCATACCGATCCGGCCCAAACGCCCCGTCAACCCATCCACGCCGCAGACTACACCGGCCGGGTGGAGATCTTTCCCGAATTCATGGCCGGGCTTGAAGGCCTGGAGCGCTTTGCCCGCATCTGGCTGATCTTCGCCTTCCACAGGGCGGAGGCTCCGCGCCTGCAGGTCATCCCGCACGGGCAGACGCAGGAGCGCGGCGTCTTCACTACCCGTGCTCCCTGCCGTCCAAGCGGCATCGGCATGAGCCTGGTACCGCTGCTGCGCCGGGACGGGAATATCCTCCACGTCTCGCATGTGGATATGCTGGACGGCACGCCCCTGCTGGACATCAAGCCCAGCTCCCCCGATCTGGACAGCGGCTCGCTGCTGTGACCGATCTTTTTCAGCGATCACGGCCGAAACGACATGAGCCTTGCCATCATCCTCGCCCTGCTGGCCATTTTCTTTGGTGGTCGCGCCTATCTTGCGGGCTGGATTCGCTCACCGGGCAAGAATCTCCTGATCCTGTCCGCGACCCTGGCAGGCCTTGCCCTGTGGATGCTCTGGCGCTGGTGGCAATACCGCTGAGGCCGCACCGGCTTCGCCCTGCTCCGTCATTTTTGTCGATCATCTGCCTGGTATCGTGCCGCCGGTAATGCATAGACTGGCACGCAAAACGAAAAACGCCCGCAAGACGAACTTGCGGGCGTTTTTGTGCACCGGAACGGTACAAAGGGGAGGCCCCCCATGGGCCTCCCGGCGGGCATTTCAGGGCCGAAGAGGTGAGCCCTGAAATCTCATGCGTTCATGCCTCAGCGGCCTGCCGCACGGCCTAGTCGGCCTGAGTGCGGATGAACGTAGGAATCTCGAAGTCTTCTTCACTGTAGGTGAAGTCCTCATGACCGGGGTTGTGCTGGCGCCGGGGCATGGGCTGCTGGCCCAGCGTGGCGCCGGTGCGCAGATAGGTCGGTTTCTCGAACTGGTCCTGGGCGGAATAGGGACCGTATCCCCCCTGCGGATAGGAGTTCTGGGGGATCCAGTCTCCACGCTGGCGCACGGGACGCGGACGAGGCTGCTCATAGGCAGGAGCCTGCGGCGCTTCCATGGGGCGGGCAGCCTGGGCAGCCTGCGAGCCGGGGAATTTGGTCACGCTGGAGCTTTTCACGGGCTCGGCCACGGGCTGCACCACCGTGGCGCTGGGATCGATACCCGTAGCGATGACGGTCAGGCGCAGTTCGTCGCCGATGTTCTCATCATAGACCACACCAAAGATGATGTTGGTATCTTCGGGCGTGGCATCGGCGATGATGTCGCCGATCTCGGCGATCTCGTCGGTGGAGATGTCCATGGACGCCGTGATGTTGTACAGCACGGCCTTGGCGCTTTCCAGCGACACGTCTTCCAGCAGCGGGCTGTTGATGGCGCGCTGGGCGGCCTCGCGGGCGCGGTTCTCACCGGCGGCCACGCCGGTGCCCATCAGGGCCATGCCGGATTCGGACATGGTGGTGCGCACGTCGGCGAAGTCGAGGTTGATCATACCATCGGCCAGGATGACGTCGGAAATACCCTTGACGGCATAGAAGAGCACGTCGTTGGCTTTCTGCAGCATGGCAGAGAAGGGAGTCTTCTTGGGAGCGAAGGCCAGCAGACGGTCGTTGGGGATGGTGATCAGGCAGTCCACATGCTGCTTGAACTCTTCCAGACCTTCTTCGGCAAAGCGACGGCGGCGGGCTCCTTCAAAAGAGAAAGGTTTGGTGACGACACCCACGGTCAGAGCGCCCATTTCCTTGGCGGTCTGGGCCACGACGGGCGCGGCCCCCGTCCCCGTACCACCGCCCATGCCGGCGGTCACGAAGACCATGTCGGCATCGCCGATGGCTTCCCGGATGGCATTGACGCTTTCCAGGGCGGCCTCACGGCCCACGGCGGGGTTGGCACCGGCCCCCAGGCCCTTGGTGAGCTTTTCGCCCAGCTGGATCTTGACCGGGGCGTTGTTGCGGCTCAGGGCCTGCATATCGGTATTGGCGCAGATGAACTGCACCCCCTGCAGACCGGAAGTGATCATGTTCTGCACGGCGTTGCCGCCGCCACCGCCTACACCGATGACCTTAAGCTTGGCATTATTGCCCAGCGTGATGTCGATATCATCAACAATGGATTGTGACATAGTTCCCTCTCCTCAAATACTCTAAAAGCTTGCCCGCTTTGTTTTTTTAGGAAATGTCGGAAAACCACTTCTTCATGCGCGCCAGCAGGCCTTCGAAAACGCCGCTGTCGCTGTGCGTGGGAGTAAACTTTTTCTGGCCGGAAACTTCCTTTTCCGCACCGTAACGCAGCAGACCCACAGCCGTGGAGAACTTGGGGCTGTTCACCACGTCCTTGAGGCCGCCCACATTGCGGGGGTAGCCGATACGCGTGGGCAGGTTGAAGATCTGCGTGCCCAGCTCCTGACAGCCCTCGATAAGGGCCGTGCCGCCGGTCAGCACCACACCTGCGCCCAGGAAGTTCTTGTAACCGGAGTTTTCCAGCGTCCGGTTCACCAGACACAGGATCTCTTCCATGCGCGGCTCGCAGATCTCCGCCAGGATCTGGCGGGAGATGCGGCTGGGATCACGGCCGCCCACGGTGGGGACTTCGATGAATTCGTCATGCCGCACCATGTCGGTCAGGGCACAGCCATACTTGAGTTTGATACGCTCGGCCGCCGCAATGGGGGTGCGCAGGCCAAAGGCGATATCGTTGGTCAGGTTCTGGCCGCCCAGCGCCAGCACATGGGTGTGCTTGATGGAATCGTTGGCGAAAATGGCGATGTCCGTGGTGCCGCCGCCGATGTCCACCAGCGCGACGCCCAGCTCGCGCTCTTCTTCCGTCAGCACGGCTTTGGCCGATGCCAGGGATTCCAGCGCGATGTCCGAGACTTCCAGTTCGCTGCGGTGGCAGGAGCGCACGATGTTCTGGGCCGAGGTCACGGCCCCGGTCACGATGTGCACCTTGACCTCCAGACGCACGCCCGCCATGCCCAGCGGATCGGCGATGCCGCGCTGGTTGTCCACGATATATTCCTGCGGCAGGATGTGGATGACTTCACGGTCCGCAGGGATGGCCACGGCACGGGCCGCATCGAGCGCGCGTTCCACATCGCGCTGGCCCACTTCGCCGCCCTTGACGGCGATGACGCCATGGCTGTTGATCCCGGCGATATGCCCGCCGGCGATCCCCACATAGACCGAATTGATCTCACAGCCGGCCATGAGCTCGGCGTCCTCGATGGCGCCCCGGATGGACTGCACGGTCTGCTCAATATTCACCACCACGCCCTTGCGCATGCCGTGAGAGGGACGGGTGCCGATCCCAACGACATCCACCAGGCCGTTTTCCGCCATTTCCCCTACGACCGCACACACTTTGGTAGTGCCGATATCCAGGCCTACAATGAGATCCGCCATAGTTACTCCTCACCAAACATCATCCGCGCATGGGCTGACTGAGCGTCACCCAGACACTGCCGTTGACCGAACGCACCTCACGCACGTTCTTCAGCTCGTGCCTGCGTGCCAGATCCCCCAGCGTCAGGCCGATCCGGGCAAGATTCCCGGCCCAGTCATCCGTTGCGATGGAAAGCCGCATCTCGCGGTCTTCCAGATATATCTCGATACCCCGTGCGGGGCTCACCGTGATCGACGCAATGGCCCCCGCCTCCACCGGCAGGCTGCCCGCATGCAGATCCTTCATGAATCGCGGCAGGTAGGCCACGTCATCCTCGGCCCCCGCTTCCACGGACAGGGTCGGCAGCGAGAGGAAGTTGCGGCTCTCCACAGGCGCGATGGCCTCGCCGGATTCATTGGCGTAATACAGCACCCCGTCCTTGTGGACCCAGAAGGTGGGCATACGCTCCTTGATCTTGATGACGAAGCGGTCCGGCAACAGACGTTTGACCGAGACCTCTTCCACCCAGGGCGTGGCACGCAGCTTGCGCTCCACTTCCGCGATGCTGACCGCCAGGGAGTTCTCCCCTTCCTTCAGGCCGCCATACTGCAGGACCATCTCCCGCGACAATCTGACATTCCCGGCCACGTCGATATGCCGCGTGGCGAAGAAGTCACTGGTCGTGGCCTTGCCGTACAGCCAGATGGACCCGGCACACAGGCCCGTCACAGCCGCTACCAGCCCTGCCAGCAGGAACAGGACGCAAAAAAAACGCTGCACACGCCCGCCCTGCAGCTTGCTCCAAAGGGAGAACTGACGTTTTTCCCTCGCCAGCTTGGCCCGGTTGCGGGTATTGGGGCGGGAAGCGGTGCTGCGACTGGGAGCAGGTGTCGAACTACCGCTGTAGGAGCGCGTATTGCGCCGGTTTTTTTTCAGCGAAAAGGTCACGGCACGATCCTGACTTCCGTTTCCAGCGTGATGCCGAACTGCTCCAGCACTCCCTGCCGCGCACTTTCTATAAGTTCGAACGCGGCACTCGCGCTGCCATTCCCTTCATTTATCAAAAAATTGGCATGCATGGTCGAAAAAGCCATCCCGCCAAGCCGCCTGCCGCGAAAGCCGGCCCTATCCAGAAGGATGCCGGCTGGTTTGTCCGGGGCCGGATTTTTGAATACGCAGCCCGCACTCCACGCTGTCACAGGTTGTTTAGACTTTTTCTCGCAAATATTGCGATGCATGAGTTTAGAAATGCCATCCCTGTCAGTCTTGGTCAAGTCAAATGTGGCTTCGAGCACAAGAAAACCGTTTTTTTTGCCGTCCACCAGCAGGGTTCTGTAACCATACTGCAGTTCCGCTGCCGGGAAGACCCGCGGGCGACCATCGACAACGGCCTTGATTTCCAAGAGATTCCTGCAGGTCTCGCAACCGTAGGAGCCTGCGTTCATGGCCACGGCCCCCCCGACGCTCCCGGGGATGCCGACAAGGCCCTCAAGACCGCCTAAACCCCGCCGGGCACAGAAACCAAGCAGGCGCGGCAGGGGCACGCCCGCCCCTGCCCGCACATGGGCCCGCGCTTCAGATTCCCAGACGATCTCGGGGCCTTCCTTGATTGCAGAACGAAGCAGTACGACTGGTAATTCACCATCGCGGGCAAGCAAATTCGTGCCCGCGCCAATGATGAACGGGCTCCCGCCCAGCTGCTGCAAACGTTCTGCCAGCAGCGGATAATCCTCGGCACGCTCAAGCACCAGTTCCGCGATGGCCCGGCCCCCGAGATGCAGTGATGTCCGCTCTGCCAGCGAAGGAGACAGGATCTCACGCATCCTTGCCGCCCTCCAGCCAGGCGGGCCCCACACGGGTGATGGTGCCGGCCCCCAGAGTCAGCAGCACGTCACCGGGCTGCAGGATATCGTCCAGGCCCTTGACCATGGCGTCGATGGTCTGGAAATAGGTGACCGGGGTCTCGGAGACCTGGCGCATGCCCTGGGCCAGGCTCTCGCCGGAAACACCGGGGATGGGCTTTTCGGAAGCGGCGTAGATCTCGGTCAGCACCAGCTGGTCCACCACGTCGAATACCTTGCAGAACTCGCCGAAATGGGCCTGGGTACGGCTGAAGCGGTGCGGCTGGAAGGCCACCACCAGACGGCGGTCAGGGAAGACCTGGCGGGCCGTGGCCAGCGTGGCCGCGATCTCGGCCGGATGATGGCCGTAGTCGTCGATGACGGTCACCCCATTGCGTTCGCCCTTGAATTCAAAGCGGCGCCCCACGCCCCGGAAGGTGGCCAGACCTTCCACACAGCGTTCGAAGGGGATGTCGGCAGCCGTGGCGGCGCCGATGGCGGCCAGGGCATTGAGGATATTGTGGCGGCCGGGATGGGGCAGGCTCACTTCGCCCAGCTTCTGGTCATCGCGCCAGACCTCGAAACGGCTGGTCATGCCCGATTCCAGCAACACGGCGCGCAGCTGGTTGTCGGCGGCAAAGCCGTAGGTCAGCACCGGGCGCTTGACGCGCGGCAGCAGGGCCCGCACGCCGGGATCATCGCCGCAGACCACGTTGAGGCCGTAGAACGGAACCTTGTTCATGAACTGGACAAAGGCGTCGTCGATGGCCTGCCGGGTCCCGTAGTGGTCCAGATGGTCTTCGTCCACGTTGGTGACCACGTTGATGATGGGGAACAGACAGAGGAAGGAGCCGTCGGATTCGTCGGCTTCGGCGATGAGGTAGTGGCCGCTGCCCAGATGGGCATTGGTGCCGTAGACATTGAGGCGCCCCCCGATGATGACCGTGGGGTCCAGACCGGCCGTATCGAAGATGGAGGCCGTCAGGGACGTGGTGGTGGTCTTGCCGTGGGTACCGGCAATGGCCACGCCCTGGCGCAGGCGCATCAGTTCGGCCAGCATCTCGGCACGGGGGATGATGGCGATGTTGCGGCGGCGCGCTTCCACCACTTCGGGGTTGTCCTCGGCAATGGCCGTGGACTTGACCAGCACCTGCACGTTGCCCACGTTCTCGGCCGCATGGCCCACGGCGATGCGGGCCCCAAGACTACGCAGATGTTTGACCACGGCCGAATCGCTCATGTCCGAGCCCGAGATGTCATAGCCCAGGTTGAGCAGGACTTCCGCGATGCCGCTCATGCCGGCGCCGCCGATGCCCACCATGTGAATCTGCCGAATCTTGCTGTCCATATGTCTCTCTCTATCCGGAAGAAGATGTTATCGTGAACTTACCGTGCGCACACGGTCTCCAGTTCCGCGGCCACCAGCTCCGCCGCGCGGACGCGGGCACAGCCGGAAGCCGCAGCGGCCATGGTGCGCAGCCTGCCGGTATCCTGCAGCAGGTCCGTGACCTGCGCCATGAGGCCGTCGCTCTCCATGCGGGCCTCGGGCAGCATCAGGGCCGCGCCTTCGGCCACCAGGGCCTGGGCGTTGCGCGTCTGATGGTCATGAACCGCATAGGGGAACGGCACCAGCACCGAGGGCAGGCCCGCGGCGCAAAGCTCGGCCACGGTGGTGGCCCCGGCGCGGCAAAGCACCAGATCCGCCCAGGCATAGGCCGAAGCCATGTCGTCGATGAAGGCACTCACACAGGCCGGGTCATAGCCCGCCGCCGCATAGGCCTCGCGGGTCACGGCCTCGTCACGCACGCCGGTCTGGTGGCGCACTTCGATGCCCGCGGCCCGCAGGGCGTCGAGATGGCGGCACACATGCACGTTCAGGGCATGGGCCCCCAGGGACCCCCCCATGACCAGCAGGCGCTTGCCGGAAAAATCATGCTGCCGTCCGGCCAGCGCCACCACGGCGGCGCGCACGGGGTTGCCCGTCAGTACCGTCCGGGAGGCGTCGAAGCCCTCGGTCCCCGGCAGGGACAGGCAGATGCGCCGGGCAAGGCGTCCCAAAATCCGGTTGCTCATGCCGGCGATGGCGTTCTGCTCATGCAGCACCGTGGGCACACCGGCCAGACGGGCCGCCAGCATGGGCGCGAAGGCGGCATAACCGCCAAAACCGGCCACCACCTGGGGCCGGAAGCGCCGGATGATGCCCCGGGCCCGACAGACGGCACAGGCCATGCGCCCGGCAGCGGCAAAGGCCCGCAGGCCACGCCCCAAGAAGCCGCGCACCGGCAGGCCGATGAAGTCGATGCCCGCCGCCCGGGCCAGACGCTGTTCCGGGCCGTATTGCGAGCCCACGAACAGCAGTTCCACACCGGGATGGCGCTGACGCAGGGCTTCCGCCACGGCCAGCGCCGGGAAGATGTGCCCGCCGGTACCGCCGGTGGTTAAGAGGACTCTTTCCATATGCTCCCCTCCTTGCCCGTGGCCGTGCGAGAAAAATTCATGAGCAGGCCCACGCAGAGCATGGTGGCCATAAGATTACTGCCGCCGTAGCTCATCAGGGGCATGGGCACGCCCTTGGGCGGCGCCACCCCCATGACCACGGCCAGATTCATGACGGCCCCCATGGCCAGGATGACCGTCAGGCCAAAGGCCGTCAGCCGGTCGCGCAGTTCGGTCTGGCGCATGATGATGCGGTAACAGCGCCAGAACAGCAGGCCGAACAGCAGCATGACCACGGTGATGCCCACAAAGCCCAGCTCCTCGGCCAGCACGGCCATGATGAAGTCGTTGTGGGCTTCGGGCAGATAGAACATCTTCTGTCGGCTGGCGCCCACGCCCACGCCGAAAAAGCCGCCCGAGCCGATGGCCAGCAGGGACTGCACCAGGTGATAGCCCGTGTCGGTGGGATCGGCGAACGGATCCAGAAAGGCCAGCAGGCGGCGCAGGCGGTAAGGCTCGAGGATGGCCAGGGCCATGGCGCCGGCGCAGGCCAGGATCATGGCGAAGAACAAATAGATGAAACGCGTGCCCCCGGCCAGACACATGAAGAACAAGATGCTGGCCACCACCACGGCGCTGCCGAAGTCGGGCTGCAACAGCAGCAGGCCGCAGAACAGGCCCGTCACGGCAAAGGGCGGGATGACGCCCCGGCTGAAGGTCTTGACCAGTGCCTGCTTGGAACTCATGAAATAGGCCAGGTACAGGGCCAGGGAGATCTTGACGAACTCCATGGGCTGCAGGTTCACGGGCCCCAGAGGGATCCAGCGCTTGGCGCCGTTGATGGACGGCGTCAGGGGCGACAGGGTCAGCAGGAGCAGGAACAGGGAGAGGAAGATGGCCGGATACTGCAATTTGTAGAGCCAGCTGCGGGGCATGAGGGCCGCGCCCCAGAGCACGAGGCCCCCGCCGCAGGCAAAGATCAGCTGGCGCTTGAAAAAGTAGTATTTGTCACCGTTGACCTGCTCGGCCACGATGCCGCTGGCCGACAGCACCATGATGAGGCCGATGGCCAGGATGATGAGCATCAGGGTGAACAGCCACCAGTCGAAACCCTCAAAACTCACCTTGCCCAGAGCACGCGAGATGCCTCCGCCCTGGGGAGCGGCTTCTTCCTTTTTCTTTTCCTTCCTGCTCAGGAACATGTTCTTCATGCCAGGCTTCCCACAATGCGCTTGAAGTCGTTGCCGCGTTCCACATAATTGCGGTACTGGTCAAAACTGGAAGTTGCCGGAGCCAGCAGGACCACATCGCCCTCCTTCACCTGGCCCTGCAGGGCCAGGACAGCGTCTTCCATGCGCTCGTGCCAGCACAGGGGCACCACGCCCTGCCAGGCAGCCTCGAAGATCTCGCGGCTGGCCCCGTACAGATTCACGCTCTTGGCCTTGCGGCGCAGCAGATCCTTCATGCCGTCCAGATCCCCACCCTTGAACTTGCCGCCGCACAGCAGGTGCACGGGATGGTCCATGGCTTCCAGCGCCACTTCCAGAGCGGCCACCGTGGTGCATTTGGAGTCGTTCACATAAAGCACGCCGTGCACGCGGGCCACGGATTCCAGCCGGTTGGGCAGGGGCTTGAAGGCAGCCACCGCGCGGGCGGCATTCTCCAGCGTCACGCCGAAGGGACGGCAGGCCTGCCAGGCGGCCTCGGCATTGAACTGGTTGTGCTGTCCGAACAGGGGGCAGTCCGGGAAACGGCCTTCGGGCCGGATCCACACCTTGCGGGCCCTGAGGTCGAAGCGGGCGGCGGTCTCTTCCAGCCCGGGCTCCAAAACCGCCAGGTCCTCTTCCGTCTGGCAGCGGAACAGACGGAACTTGGCCTCGATGTATTCTTCCATGTCCTTGTGGTAATCCAGATGGTTGGGCGAGATGTTCAGCACCACGGCCACCCGGGGATGGAAGGTGGAGCAGCACTGGAGCTGGAAACTCGAGGTCTCCAGCACCAGCACGTCGGCCTTTTCGCCGGAAAGCAGATATTCCGAAAGGGGCGTGCCGATATTGCCGCCCAGAAAAACACGCAGGCCCTGCTCCCGCAGCATGGCCGCCGCCAGACTGACCGTGGTGGTCTTGCCGCTGGTGCCGGTCACCGCCAGCACGGGCTCGCCGTCAAGGGCGCGCCAGGCCAGCTCCATCTCGGCCAGGATCTCGGTACCTTCCGCATCGGCATGGGGGCCCATCATCTCGCGCAGGCGCACCACGGGCAGGCCGGGGCTGGGCACCACCATCTTCGCACCGGCAAAGAGCTCCGGCCCCTGTTCCCCCAGCACCAGTTCGATGCCTTCCGCGCGCAGGGCCGCGGCCTGCGCTTCGTCCAGAGCCTGGGGATTGCTCTCCAGCAGGCGCACCCGGGCGCCCTGCCGCAACAGAAGACGGGCCGCTGCCTTACCGGAACGCCCGGCGCCCACCACTACAGCCAGTTCACCGGCCTTGATGCACCGGCCACGATCTTCATTCTGAGCCATGTCACATTCCTCGCGGATAAGATATTGCCGCGCACTGCACCGGCAGGCACGGCGGACAGGATAAAAAACGGCGAGCGGGCCCCGGCCTCATGCAGCCGGAGCCCTCGCCATCAGCGCAGTTTCAGTACCGACAGGGCCACCAGCCCCAGCAGTGCGGACGTGATCCAGAACCGGATGATGATCTTCGATTCCGGGATGCCCTTCAGTTCAAAGTGATGATGCAGGGGCGCCATGCGGAACAGGCGTTTGCCGCCTGTCCAGCGGAAGTAGCTCACCTGCATGATGACCGACAGGGTCTCGGCCACGAACAGACCGCCCACCACGGCCAGGATGAGTTCCTGCTTGCAGAGCAGGGCCAGATAGCCGAGCACGCCGCCCAGGGCCAGCGAGCCCACATCGCCCATGAAGACCTGGGCCGGATAGGCGTTGAACCACAAAAAGCCCAGCCCCGCGCCTACCAGGGCCGCACAGAACACCGTGACCTCACCGACGCCCGGCGTATAGGGCAGCAGCAGATAATTGGCGAAGCGGGCATGGCCCGTCACATAGATGAAGATGGCGAAAACGATACCGGCCACGATGCAGGGCCCGATGGCCAGACCGTCCAGACCGTCGGTCAGGTTGACGGCATTGGACGAGGCCACCATCACGAAGACCCCGAACGGCAGATACAGGGGACCAAGGTCAGGAGCCCAGTCCTTGACGAAGGGGATGCTCAGCTGGCTGGAATAGCCGGGATCCGTGACCAGGAAGAGCATGGCCACCACGGCCACCGCCAGCTGGCCCGCCAGCTTGGCCCGGCCGCTGATGCCGCGGTTTTCGGCATGGCGCAGCTTGGTCATGTCGTCCCAGAAGCCCACGGCCGCAAAGCCCCAGAACACCAGCAGGGTCTGCCAGATGTAGAAATTGCCCAGATCCGCCCACAGCAGCAGGCTGACCGTGAGGCTGAAGAGCATCAGCAGGCCGCCCATGGTGGGCGTGCCTTCCTTGCAGGCATGGGCCGTCACTTCATGCAGGATGTGCTGGCCGCATTTGAGGCGACGCAACCAGGCGATGAACCGGGGACCCAGCAGGATGGAGAGCACCAGGGCCGTGATGAGCGCGGCCATGGAACGGAAGGTGATGTACCGGAAAACATTGAGCGCCGTCCATTCGGACGCCCACGGTACCAGCAGGTTATACAGCATCTACAGACTCTCCGTACGGCTGCCGGGCAGCCAGTCGCTCTGCTCCAGAGCTTCAAGCAATTCTTCCAGATGGTTGCCGCGCGATCCCTTGAAGAGCATGAGGCCCCCCTGCTCTCCCGTCTCGGCGGGAAGATGTTCACGCAGGGCCTGCACGAAGGCCTCGCCGGAATCCACGGGCAGGAACTTGCCCGTGTACAGCCCGTGCTCCAGGCCGTCCCGCACGGCATCGGCATGGCCGCCGCGCCAGAAGACCAGCACAGGACGCAGCTGGGCCAGATGCCTGCCCAGACGTTCATGCTCCCTGTCCGCCACGCTGCCCAGTTCGCGCATCTCGCCCAGCACCACCACGAAAGGCCGTTTCTGGGCGCTTTCCGCCGCGGCGTCAAGCATGCGGGCCATGGAAAGCGGGTTGGCATTGTAGGTATCGTCCACGATGTCCCAGTTGCCGCGACGACTGCGGGCAAAGCGCTGCGGCGGCAGCTGCGCGTCGGCGAAACCGGCGGCGATCTCCTCGGCGGTCAGGCCCAGCATGTGGGCGGCGGCCGCCACGGCGATGCAGTTCTCGGTACCGTAATCGCCGCGGAAAGGCGCGATAACGTCACAGGGACGGCCGTCCAGCCACAGGCGGTACTGCCCGTGCACCCCATCGCTACACCCGGCATAGGCCGCACGATAGGAGAGCGGACGCCCGCTGGCCGTGAAGAAGAGCACGTCGCCGAACACGGCCCGCGCCTCGCGGACGAGGTCGTCATAGTCGGCGCTCACGAGGGCCTGGCCTTCGGGGGCCAGATGGGCCAGAAGACGGGACTTGTGCCAGGCCACGCCGCGTTCTCCCAGCCCCTCGGTATGGGCGGCGCCCACGTTGAGGATCAGAGCCAGATCGGGCTGGAGGATGGCGCCCAGCTCGTCCATGTCGCCCTCGTGGCTGATACCGGCCTCGAAGACCCAGAAGTCCTCGTCCCCGTCGGTCTTGAGCATGCACAGGGGCATGCCCACCTGATTGTTGAGGTTGAGGGCATTGCAGGCGGTCTTGCCGCGCCGCGACAGCACATGGGCCAGCAGTTCCTTGACCGTGGTCTTGCCCGCGGAGCCGGTGATGCCCACCACCCGGGCAGAGGACTTGCCGCGCCAGAGGGCGGCCACGGCGCCCAGGGCGCGCACCGTATCCTGGACCAGCAGGACAGGCACGGACAGGCCTTCCAGCGGGCGGGAAGCCAGCACGGCCACAGCGCCCTGCTCCACGGCACGGGCGGCATAATCATGGCCGTCCACGCGCTCGCCGGCGATGCAGACGAACAGGCTGCCGGCCACGGCCTCGCGGCTGTCCGTGACGACCGAGGTGACCGTCACGCTGCCGTCGGTCACCTTCACATCCCGGGCACAGCCCAGACAACGAACGATTTCAGCAAGATCTAGGCGCACCCCAACAGCTCCCGCACCACTTCCTGATCACTGTAGTGATGTTTGGTGCCCTGAATGATCTGATAATCCTCATGGCCCTTGCCGGCGATCAGCAGGGCATCATCGGGACCGAGCATTTCCACGGCCTTGGCCGTTGCCTTGCGGCGGTCCACTTCCACGACGACTTCCCTGGCTTCGCGCAGGCCGGGCAGCACATCCTTGAGGATGGCTTCCGGGTCCTCGAAACGGGGATTGTCCGAGGTCAGCACGGCCACGTCGGAATAGCGGGCCACGGCTTCGCCCATGATGGGGCGCTTGGTGCGGTCACGGTTGCCGCCGCAGCCGAAGACCGTGACGATGCGCTTGAAACCGGCGCCGCGCAGGGCCTTCAGGACGTTGACCAGCGCGTCCGGCGTGTGGGCATAGTCCACGAAGACGTGCAGCTTGCGGGCATTGGGAACCCGCTCCAGACGGCCGCACACACCGTGGAAGTCTTCCAGATGGCGCAGATCGTCCGGCATCAGGCCCAGCTCCAGGGCCAGGGCCTGCACGGAGAGCAGGTTGGAGGCATTGAAGGCCCCCACCAGCGGCGAGCGCAGTTCCCACTGCTGGCCGTCCAGATGCATGCGCAGATGGCAGCCGTCCGTACCGGCGGACAACAGCTCGCCCCACAGATGACGCTGCTGCGGGAGCGCCTTCTGCAGGCCGAAGGACAGGGCCCGCGGGCACAGCTCCAGCAGGCGGCGGCCCCAGGGATCATCGCCGTTGATGGCCATGACCTTGTCGGCGCGGGGCAGTTCCAGGAACAGACGGGACTTGGCCCGGAAATAGCTTTCCATGTCCTGGTGGAAATCCAGATGGTCCTGGGTCAGGTTGCTGAAGGAGGCCCCGGCAAAGGGCACCCCGCAGACGCGCTGCTGTTCCAGGGCGTGGGAAGAGACCTCCATGACGGCGATGTCCACCCCGGCCTGCGCCATGGCCGCCAGCATGGCGTGCACGCGCAGGGGATCGGGCGTGGTCAGGGGCGCGGCCTCGCAATGGCCGGGCCAGCGGTAGCTCACCGTGCCCAGCACGCCCACCTTGTGTCCGGTGGCCGTGAACAGATGCTCCAGCAAATAGGCGCTGGTGGTCTTGCCGTTGGTGCCGGTGACGCCCAGCACGCGCAGCGGCAGGCTGCCGGTATGCCAGCGGGCCTCGGCCAGACGCCACAGGGCCTCGCGGGGATCGTCATGATGGACCACCGTGCAGCCCGCGGCACGGGCGGCCTCGGCTTCGGCCCCTCCGGGCAGGCAGACGATGGTGGACGCACCGGCCTCCACGGCCGGCGGGATGAAACGGGCGCCGTCAGCATTGACCCCGGGGACAGCCACAAAGATGTCCCCCTTGCCGACCTCACGCGAGTCGGAGCGGATCTCCCCTCCCTCACGGCGCACCTTGTCGAGCAATTGTTCGAATTCGCGATTCACGGTTACCTCTCCGAGAGCCACAGAATGTAAGTGACGTTTTCTCCTTCCTTGGGCCAGGCCGTGCCCGGCGGCGGGCTCTGCCTGACCACGCGCGTGCCGGTCCCCTTGAGCTCCGGCACGATCCCGGCGCGGGCAAAAAGTTCCACGGCGTTGCGCACCGTCTTGCCCTTGACGTCGGGGACCCGGCTGGAGGCCTTGGCCAGATGGCCGGGCTGCTGCATGGACGGCGGACGGCTGGTCTGGACGTCTTCCTTGGCCAGGAAGGGCACATCCAGACGCGAAAGCTTGAGGCCGCGCTGACGGCCCTTGTCCTTGTCCGGCTTGTCGTCCTTTTCCGCCTGACTGGTGGCATCAGGCACGATGGCGCCGCTGTAGGTGATGGCGCGCGAGGCGATCTCGCGGAACACGGGCGCGGCCACCACGCCCCCGTACTGGTTCTTGGTGGGTTCGTCCACCAGCACCACGATCAGATAGCGGGGATTGTCGGCGGGCAAAAAGCCCACGAAGGAGGCCAGACGCTTGGCGCCGTAGGAACCCGCCTTGTGGTCGGCCTTCTGGGCGGTGCCGGTCTTGCCGGCCACTTCCACCCCTTCGATGCGGGCCCGCTTGCCGGTACCGTCCTTTTCTTCCACCACGTCGCGCATCATGCCCATGACCTCACGGCAGACGCGCTCCGAAAAGATGCGCTCGTAACGCTGTTCCACATTGACCTGCTCGCGCAGCAGGCGCAGCGGCTTGTAGACACCATTGTTGAGCAGGGTCAAGTAGCCCTGCGCCATCTGCAGGGCCGTGACGGATACGCTCTGCCCGAAGGAGGCGGACATGAGGTCGGCCTCGCTCCAGGAGCGGGGCTGGCGCAGGATGCCCCGGCTGTCGGCCACGGGCACGCAGGTGCTCTCCCCGAAGCCGAGAGCGCGCAGGTACTTGTAGAGCGTGGGCGAACCCAGCTCCAGACCGATCTTGGCCATGCCGATGTTGGAGGAATAGCGCAGCACCTTGTGCGCGGGCAGCACGCCCTGCCGCGAGGTGTCGCGGATGGTCACCTTCTTGATCTCCCACTTGCCGTTCTCGCAGTCGATGGCCGTATTGCGGTTGATCTTGCGCTCCTGCAGGGCCGAGGCCATGACGAAGGGCTTGAAGGTGGAACCGGGTTCCAGGGCGTCGGAGGCCAGCCGGTTGCGGTAGATCATGGGGCTGGACTGCCGGTAGGTATTGGGATTGAAGAAGGGATACTGCGCCCAGGCCAGGATGTCGCCGCTGGGCACATCCACCACCAGGGCCCCGCTCCAGCGGGCATCGAAGTCCCGGGCGGCACGGGCCACGGCTTCTTCGGCGATGAACTGCAGCTGCACGTCCAGCGTCAGCATCAAGTCCTCGCCGCGGAGCTCGTCCTTGCCTTCTTCATGCAGGTAAAAACGGCGACCCATGGCGTCGCGCTGCACCACCATGCGGGTGGGCGTGCCCGCAAGACGGTCGTCCAGCGAGCGTTCCAGGCCTTCCAGGCCTTTGTCGTCCACGCCCACGAAGCCGAGCAGCTGCCCGGCCAGATGCTTGAAAGGATAGACGCGGTCGTATTCCTTGGAAAGGCCGATGCCGGGCAGGCCCGCCTTGCGCACGGCCTCGGCGGTGTAATCGTCCACCTTGCGGCGCACCCAGACGAAACGGCGCTTGGTCTTGGAAAGCTCGTCATAGAGCTTTTGCGGTTCGATGCCGAGGATGGGCCCCAGCGTGTTGGCCATGGTCAGGAAATCCTGGATCTCCTGCGGCCGGGCATAGACGGAACGGGCCTCCACGCTGCGGGCCAGCACCTGCCCGTTGCGGTCCATGATCATGCCGCGCTTGCCGGTGACCAGCTCCGTGGCCATATGCTGGCGGCGGGCCTTGTCGGCCAGGCGCGGGCCCTCGATCATCTGCAGATACCAGGCACGGCCCCACAGGCCCAGCCACAGGACGCAGAAGATGGCCACGACAGCGGCAATGCGGGCCTTGCCCCAGTCCACCCTGTCGACCCAGCTCAGGCCCCTGTTCTTGGGCGCAACAGAAACACGCCGGGCCCCACCGCTGCGTACGGTACGCGATGCGGTACGGCCCGGACGACGTTTCTTGTCTCCGGTATCGGATGAGAATTTGAACATGCGTCCCCCGCTTGTGATGCTTGCCGGCTAGTGCGCTTCCATACGCCGGACCTGCCCCGGCTTCGGCTCCTTCATGCCGATCTCCTCCGCCTTGCGGCGCAGCTCGTACGGGGAAAGAAGGCGCTCCCGCTCCACTTCCAGCTTGGCGCGCAGGGCCTTGCGTTCCTGCAACTTGTTCTGGGCGATATTGATGAAGTAGGTGGTATCGATGCGCTCGATATTGCTCCAGACCAGGATCAGGCACATGGTCATGCAGGCCAGCAGTCCCAGCGCCAGCAGGAGCAGCCAGCTTTTGGTCTGGACCTTGCCCTGTCCGCGGAACGGCAGCCCGACCGACAGCTTCTTCATGAAACCGCCTCGGCTATTTTCTCCACGGCCCGCAGTTTGGCGCTGCTGGCACGCGGATTGACGGCCAGCTCGTCATCGTCGGCCTGCACGGGCTTTTTGTACAGGATCTCGACTTCCGGCACATGGTGGCACACGCACACCGGCACATGCCGGGGGCAACGGCAGCCCTCGGCCCAGTAGCGCATGGTCTGCTTGACCATGCGGTCTTCCAGGGAATGGAAGGAAATGACCGCCAGACGGCCGCCCAGGGACAGACGGCCCAGGATGGCATCAAGGAAGCGGCGCAGCTCGCCCAGCTCGTCGTTGACGGCCATGCGCAGGGCCTGGAAGGTGCGCGTGGCGGGATGGCGGCGGGCCTTGGCACGCCACGCGGGCGGATAGGCCTTCTCCACCAGGGCCGCCAGCTGGGCGGTGGTATCGATGGGGCTCTTCTGGCGGGCATCCACGATGGCCCGGGCTATGCGCCCGGCCTGCGGCTCCTCGCCCAGGGTGGCGATGCATTCCTTGAGGCGGTCGAAACTTTCGCGATTGACCCAGTGCCAGGCCGAAGGCGCGCCGGAATGCTGGTCCATGCGCATGTCCAGGGGCCCGTCCCCGTAAAAGCTGAAGCCGCGCTCCGCCTCGTCCAGCTGCAGGGAGGAAACACCGATATCCAGCAGCACGGCGTCGACCTTGTCCCAGCCCAGGTCGTCGAGGGCCTCCTCGAACTGGCTGTAGCGGCAATGGTAGGTATGGACGCGCCCACCAAAAGGCTCCAGCCGGCGCCGGGCCAGTTCCAGGGCTTCCTCGTCCCGGTCCAGGGCGCAGAGTTCCGCCTGGGGGGCCGCCTGCAACATGGCAGAGCTGTGCCCGGCCATGCCGAGCGTGCCGTCCAGGATGCGCACGGGGCGATCCCTTCCGGCATCCAGCACGGGCTGCAGGGCCGCAAGGGTTTCCTTCATCAGGACAGGGATGTGCAGATCAGCCGCATTTCGTTCCTGTCCCTGCTGCTGCATGGTCATGCTTACCTCTAAAGAGCTATATCAAGATGACAGGCCGCCACTTCATCGCTGACGTCTTCCACCAGCAGGGCATCGAAGCGGGCCTGATCCCAGATCTCGAACTTGTCCGCCATGCCCACCAGTACCACGTCCTTTTGCAGACCGGCGGCACGCATCAGGGGCTGCGGGATACGTATGCGGCCCTGCGCATCGGGGACCATCCTCTGCGCAAGACCGAGCAACTTCGTTTTGACGTGGGAAAGCTTCATGGAAGGGAGGGGGACGCTGTTCAGCTTTTCGACGATGGCTTCCCAATCCGCAGGCATGTAGGCCTTGAGGCCTCCGTACAGACCTATGGTCAGCCAGAAGGAACCATCCCCGGCGGCCAGCAGGGCATCCCTGTACTCTGGCGGCAGCAGCAGACGGCCCTTGGCGTCAAGATTGCGATATGCGCTCTGGATAAACAGATTTGCCACCGATCCACCACCTGTCGCCCACTATTTACCACGTTTTCCCACTTATGCCCCACCCTTTCCCCCGCTGTCAAGCGAACATGACGGGACGGTGACAATCATGTGATTTTGTTTGTCAATTATTCCAATGGGCTGCCTGGGACTCGGGGCGGGGCGTCCCCGCCCGCCCGCACGCTTCCTGCCGCTTGACAAGCCGCAGGAAAGCCCGGATAGTTTTTTCTGGACATACAGCTTTATGAGAGAACATCCGTGCCCCCGCACGGGTATGAAAGGAATAAAGATATGAGAACCAAGATCGTCGCCACCATCGGCCCGGCTTCCAATTCCAAGGAAAAGCTGCGTCAGCTCGTCGAAGCGGGCGTCAGCGTCTTCCGCCTGAACTTCTCCCACGGTTCGGCCGCGGATTTCGTCCGTATCATCAATGATATCCGTGAAGTGGAAAAGGAGCTGGACAAGCCCATCACCATCATGCAGGACCTGTCCGGCCCCAAGATCCGTCTGGGCGTCGTGCAGGAAAAGACCATCCAGGTCACCAAGGGCATGCAGCTGCTGCTGGGCCTTTCCGACCAGCGCACCGATGAGATGCCCTTCCTGCCCTTCGACCATCCCGAGATCCTGGAGACCCTGGAGCCCGGCGACCGCATGGTGCTGGCCGACGGCGGTCTGCAATTCACCGTGCAGCAGAGCCGCCCCGACGGCCTGGTGCTGCTGGAAGCCAACAACAGCGGCATTGTGACCTCGCGCAAGGGCCTGGCCCTGCCCGGCAAGGCCACCAAGGTGCGCGCCCTGACCGAAAAGGACAAAAAGGACCTGAGCGACGGTCTGGCCCTGGGCGTGGACGCCGTAGCCATCTCTTATGTACAGACGGCTGACGACGTGCGCGAAGCCAAACAGCTCATCGCCGCCTCGGGCCGCCGCGTGCCCGTGGTGGTCAAGCTGGAGCGCCAGAACGCCGTGGACAACCTGGACGAGATCCTGAAGGAGACCGACGTCATCATGGTGGCGCGCGGCGACCTGGGCGTGGAATGCCCCCTGCCCCTGCTGCCCGCCCTGCAGAAGCGCATCATCCGCGCCTGCAACGCCATCTCCAAGCCGGTCATCGTGGCCACGCAGATGCTGCTCTCCATGGTCAACAGCCCCGCCCCCACCCGCGCCGAGACCACGGACGTGGCCAATGCCGTGCTGGACGGCGCCGACTGCGTGATGCTCTCCGAAGAGACCGCCATGGGCAACTTCCCGGTGGAGACCGTGCAGTACATGCGCAAGATCACCGACGAGGCGGAGAAGCTGCTGGTCAATGACCGCAAGCTGGAAGAACCGGCCGCGGACAAGGGCATCCCCGAGTTCCTGGCCTACTCCGCCTGCCTGCTGGCCGAGAAGGCCCACGCCAAGGCCATCGTCTCCCACAGCCTCAGCGGTGCGTCGGCCCGTCAGGTCTCCTGCCGCCGTCCTCCCCAGGACATCTACGCCCTGACCCCCGACCCGGTGACCATCAAGGCCCTGAACTTCGTCTGGGGCGTGCATCCCGTATTCGTCGCCGATCCGGCCAGCGATCCCAGCCACCTGAGCCGCGCCGAAAACTTCATCCACAACTGCCCGGACTTCCTGCCCAACGAATGCGCCGTCATCACCGCCGGCCAGCTCAAGGGCTCCACGGCTACCCCGCGCGGTACCAACCTGGTCAAACTCTACTGGAAGTAAGGCTGCCGTAACGGCATCACCTGCCATCCCCAAGGCCGTCCCCATCGGGACGGCCTTTTTTTACACCCAAAAGGCACATATCAACATGCTAAAATAATTTATCTTTTTATTTTTATCAAAAAAATATCCACTTTTTTCATTTTTTTGTTTGACAAGAGGGCCGGTTTTGCGTAGGTTCCATTTTCGCGATGGGCTGTCGTTCAATTGGCAGGACGGCGGATTCTGGCTCCGCTAATCAAGGTTCGAGTCCTTGCAGCCCAGCCATCACAACTTCATAGCGCGTCCCCATCGTCTAGCCGGCCCAGGACAACGGCCTTTCACGCCGTCGACAGGGGTTCAAATCCCCTTGGGGACGCCAAAGAAATCAAGCCCTTACGAGAAATCGTGAGGGCTTTTCCATAGTGGGGCAAATCTGCCCCACAATCTTCCCCACAGATTTTGAAAAATTTGATATTTTACGGCAGTTATGTAGAATAGTATTTGGAATGGACAGGGTAAGCTCGGAAAGACGCAGTTGGATCATGGCGCAGGTGAAAGGTAGCGACACAAGGCCAGAAAAAATAGTACGCTCCCTCCTGCATCGCATGGGCTACCGTTTTAGACTTCACAGAAAGGATCTTCCCGGCAATCCCGATATTGTTTTGCCAAAGTTTCACACGGTAATTTTTGTGAATGGTTGTTTTTGGCACCGTCATCCAGGCTGCAAGCGGGCTTCGACTCCTGCAGTCAATGTCGCCTATTGGCAACGCAAGTTTGAGCGAAACGTGGCTCGGGACGCGCAATGCAAGGCGGCTTTGGAATGTCTCGGTTGGCGTGTTCTTGTTATTTGGGAGTGCGAGCTTAAAGATATGGCGACACTTTGCGAGCGAATATCCAAATTTTTGGGAGAGGTTGTCGACCTCCACGAAATATGCCTTTGAACTGCAACATGTCTCAGAGATAGCCATGCACACCACGATTATGCCGTTCCACAATGATGTCAGGCCGCCATTTCTTGACTTTTTTGCGGGCAGCGGGCTTGTGAGTCATGCTTTGAAGCCGTATTTTTGTGAAGTTTGGGCAAATGACATCTGCCCCAAAAAGGCCGCTATTTTTGCTGCCAACCAGCCGGGAGAACCCTTTCAACTTTGTTCCATAACTGACATAGATGGCAGAGAACTTCCTGCAAGCGTTCTTTCGTGGGCCAGTTTCCCCTGTCAGGATCTGTCATTGGCAGGAGCCGGAAAAGGCATCAGAGGCAAGCGAAGCGGACTGGTATGGGAGTGGCTGCGCGTTATGGACGAAATGCCTCAGCGCCCGCCTATCTTGGCGGCAGAAAACGTGCTGGGATTAGTGTCTTCCAATAACGGCATTCACTATCGCGAACTCCACTTGGCCTTGGCGGAAAGAGGCTATCAGATCGGTGCAATGTTGCTTGATGCAGTATATTGGCTGCCTCACTCCCGTCCCAGAATTTTTGTCGTTGCTGTAGACAGACGCATTTCCATCCCTGAAAAACTTTTGGATGCTGCTCCCAGCTGGATTCACCCGGCGACAATTCGCAAGATTGCGGTCGGGTTGCCCCACTGGATTTGGTGGCGCTTGCCTGCCCCTGAAAAACCTAGAGCCAAACTTTCCGAAATAATCGATTATTCCATCCCCTGTCAGGATATTCAAACAAGCGAAAAAAATTTAGCCATGATTCCGCCGGTACATAAGCAACTGCTTAACCAATGCGGACTTACAGCAGTACCTGGCTATAAACGGGTTAGGAATAAAAGGCAGGTGCTGGAACTGCGTTTTGATGATGTTGCGGGATGTCTACGAACTCCCAGCGGCGGCAGCAGCAGGCAATATCTTGTGATCAAGGTTGGCGGGAGATGGCGAACACGCATTCTTAGCCCGCGCGAAGCTGCCCGACTCATGGGCGCACCCGAAACTTTTCAGCTCCCCGGCACATTCAACGACGGCTATAAGGCTATGGGCGACGCTGTAGCCGCCCCGGTAGCCGCTCACTTGGCAAGGCACCTTCTTTCCCCTCTTGCGGAGGCCTGTTATGACCTTACTTGAGCAAACCCTGACCAAATTTCGCGATGACTGGTCGCTGAAAAGCAAAGGGCAGCTGGCCGTCATGCTTCACATCACCAGGCTGGCCATTGAAAATGGTCTTCCAATTGATTTGAAAGCCCTCCGAACCGATAAGGAAGGACAAGTCAGGGGGCTTGGCAAGAGCCGTGTACAGAATATCCTGAAAGAACACGGCATAGACCGTATACTTGCTGAGGAAGGGGGCCGAACCAGTCGAGGGAGTCTGGGTACTGCTGCAACCTACGCGGAATTTCTGAACGTCCTCGCCCAGACGCGCGAGATAGATCTGCGCGCCATCGAGGCATGGTGGATATCCCGCGTTCGGGATTATTTCAGCGGCAAACCGTTTACCCTAAAATTTGATCCCGGAAAATCACTGCAATCCATCATCGCGGATTTGTTGGCTCAAGCCATGAAAAGGCAGAAAGACAATCCCGGCACAACGTATGCCGGTACATTATTGCAACATCTTGTCGGCGCTAAACTTGATCTGATTTTACCTGAAGAAAAACGTCCCGAGCACTTCGGCGCCAACGTAGCTGACGGCCCGACGGCTCGGGCGGGAGATTTTGTTTTGGACGAGATAGCCATCCATGTGACCACAGCGCCGACAGAAGCTCTTATTCACAAATGCCAAGCCAACATTGATGCCGGGATGCGTCCCATCATCGTCACCATTGCCGAAAGTCGGGCAGGTGTCGAGTCCATAGCAAAAGGATTCACGCTCGAAGGGCGTATTGAAGTTATTGAGGCCGAACAATTTATAGCGACAAATATTCTTGAATGGAGTCATTTTGTTGAAAATTCAAGGCGTGAGGAGGCGGTGCGGCTTATTTCGCGCTATAATGAACTTGTTCAAAAAGTTGAAACTGATCCTAGTTTACAAATTAGTATAGGGAAATAATTTATATTGCAATTTCTAACAAAAGCTCACTGTAGCTCATGTTCCTGTCCCCTGCCGCTGTTCAGTTCGGCAACCACCGTGCGCAGGCGACGCATATTCGTTTCCCCATAGAAAGGATCGCGCGGGGCGGCGATCTCAAAGGGAATGCGGCGTTCGCGCACGATAGTACGGGCAAAGATATTGACGGCCGTGGAAGGCGTCATGCCGAATTCGGTACATATGGCGTCAAACTGCTGCTTGAGTTCCGCATCCATACGGACATTGAGTGTTGCCTGTGTCATAATAGCCTCACGTTGTCGTTTTTTCTCTGTACGTTGTCAGCATATAAAAAAGGGCTCTTGACTAGCTGAGATATCCTAAAAAGGTTATCCAGGTAGTCATGGCAATGAAAAACAAGTACGCATATCGTTCAAGAATTTCCGAGGCAAAAATTCGGCAACTTGTGAAGCTTTTTTCCGTTGATTTGACAGCTTCACAGATTGCGGAATTGTCCGGTGTTAACCGAAACACCGTCAACCGGTATGTGACGGCTTTCCGAGAAAGAATTGCCCGTTATTGCGAGGCGGAGTCTCCCGTCAAAGGGGAAGTCGAGGTTGATGAAAGCTACTTCGGCGCTCGCCGGGTCAGGGGCATCAGAGGCCGTGGAGCACGCGGAAAAACCATTGTTTTCGGCCTGTTCAAACGCAATGATAACGTCTATACGGAAATCGTTCCTGATTGCTCCAGAGCCACTCTCCAGGGCATCATACGTGGACGTGTAGACCTTGAAGCGTCATTCATTCCGATGGTTGGCGAGGTTATGACGGGCTCGTCGATTTGGGATACCAAAAACACTTCCGCGTCCAGCATTCGCACAATGAATTTTCCAATAAACACTCACATATCAATGGGATAGAAAGTTTTTGGAGCTATGCAAAAACCCGGCTGGTTCGTTTTAGAGGCCTTCAAAAACAAACGTTTTATCTCCATTTGAAAGAATGTGAGTTTCGGTTTAATCATAGACAAGAGGACATTTACCTTCTGGTGCTAAAACTGCTCAGAGAAAATCCTCTCAGCTAGTCAAGAGCCATAAATTATCAATTTGAATAATATATTTCCTGATATAAGGACATACTCCCCTCTCGTCATCTCCGCCAGCCGGGCCACGGACATCCCCGCCTTCCATGGGGAGTGGTTCATGGCCCGGCTGCAGGCGGGCTTTTGCCGTCGGCGCAATCCCTTCAATAGCCGTCAGGAGAGCTTCATCTCCTTTGCCCGCACGCGTGTTTTCGTCTTCTGGAGCAAGCATCCCGCGCCCTTCCTGCCGCATCTGGCGGAGATCGCGGCCACAGGCCGGCAATTCTACTTCCAGTACACCCTCAATGCCTACGAGGCCGAGGGGCTGGAGCCCGGCCTGCCCTCCCTGTGCCGCCGTCTGGAGACGTTCAAGCGGCTGGCGGACACCATCGGCCCGCAGCGGGTCATCTGGCGTTGCGATCCCCTCATCGTGGGCGGCCGCCTGAGTACGGATGTCCTGCTGGAACGTATCGACCGGCTGGGGCGGGAGCTTTCCCCCTATACGGAAAAGCTCGTCTTCAGCTTCGTGGACATGTACCGCAAGACCGCCGCTGCCCTGCACAGGCTCGATCCGGCCTACCGCGCGCCCACGGTGGACGAGATGCGGGAGCTGGCCCGGGGCATCGCGGCCCTCAACGCCGGTTGGCCGCACCGACTGGAGCTGGCCACCTGCGCCGAAGGCATCGACCTGAGTGCCCTGGGCATCCATAAAAACAAATGTATCGACGATGTCCTCATCCGCAGCCTGTGCCCGCAGGATGCGCTGGTGCAGGCCGAGCTGGCACCCCGCCGGCAGCTTTTCCTCCTGCCCGGCATGGAGACGGCCGCCAGCGCGTCCAAGGATACGGGCCAGCGCACGGCCTGCGGCTGCATCCCCAGCAAGGACATCGGCGCCTATGACAGCTGCCCGCACTTCTGCGTCTATTGCTACGCCAACCGTTCGGAGCAGGCGGTGCGCGCCAACCTTCTGCGCTGCCGCCAGCAGCAGCCCGAAATGCGGGAATGTCTGCTGCCGTAGAGTGGTGTGCTCCGTGAGTCCGCAGGGGCATCCATCTGTCATGAACGATTTTGCGGGGTATTTATTTAGCAAAAACTACAAAAAACTCTCCCCGCACTTGCCTTGTCCGCAAAGAGCATTTGAATTTTTTTGCCCCCTGGCCTACACATCATCCCAGACAACCAAGCAAAGGAATGCCCATGCCGACGAACCGTACCTCTGATGCCGCAGCGCGCGGCAAAGGCCGCCCGCGTGCCTTCGATCGGGGCCTGGCCCTGCACCGTGCGCTGGAGGTCTTTTGGCAGCAGGGCTACGCCCCGGCCTCTGTGGCATCCCTGTGCAAGGCCATGAAGATCAATCCCCCCAGCCTCTACGCCACGTTCGGCAACAAGGCCACGCTCTTTCTGGAAGCCCTGCGCCATTACGAGCAGACCTACTGGGAGGCCCCGGCCCAACGCTTTCTGGCCGCCCCCGACATCTATACGGCGGTCGAGGATTTTTTCCAGGAAGCCGCACAGATCCTGCTTTCGCCGGAAACGCCCTGCGGCTGCATGGTGGTCCTGGCGGCCGTGAACATCGCGGCGGACGAGAAAGAGATCATCGAGACCGTCCGCCAGCTCCGCCTGGCCACCAAGCAGATGTTTGCCGAAAGGCTCCGCCGGGCCATACGCGACAAGCAAATCCCCCCGGATACCGATGTCCCGGCCCTGGCCGGTGCGCTGAACACCCTGCTCGAAGGCCTGTCCCTGCAGGCCCGGGACGGGCTCTTCCAGTCCGAGCTCAAAGCCATCGCGGCCCACGCTGTCCGCATGCTGCCGCCGCGCCTCCCATAGGCCCGCCAGACCAGCTCCTTCTTCCCACTCTCCCGCTGTCCGTCCGTCTTAGTCCTGTTGTCACTTTTCCTGCCGGCTGTCCCTAGGCAGCAGGTGCGACAAGGGTATTGACATTTTCTTAGTGATTATTACAAAAATATACATACGGACACGACAGCGATCATCCGTCCGCCGAAAGAAAACAAAGGCATGACCGTCCCTTCCTCGCCAGCGAGCCCGGACAGCGACTCCAGCCACGGCAGACGCCAAAGGCACGGTCCGGCCTGCCCCGGCAGGATACGCGCAGAGCCATGCCTACCATCAGTACAACCACAGTGCCGCCTATGCGGCACAGGAGGGAACACCATGAGCAAGAAAATCCTCATTCTCAACGGAAGTCCCCGCAGCAAGGGCAATACGGCCATGCTGTGCGATGCTTTGAGCGCCGGTGCCCGGAGCGCGGGCCATCAGGTGACCCGGTTCGACCTCCACAAGCTGGATATCCACGGCTGTCTGGGCTGTGTGAAGGGCGGTAAGGACCCCGCAAGCCCCTGCGTGCAAAAGGACGATATGGGGCTCATCTACCCCGCCTACCGGGAAGCCGATATCGTCGTGCTGGCATCGCCCATGTATTACTGGAGCTTTTCCGGCCAGCTGAAAACGGCTTTTGACCGCCTTTTTGCCGTGGCCGAATGCTTCCCCGGCTATGCCAATCCGCACAAAGAGTGCGCGCTCATCATGGCGGCCGAAGGCAATAGCGCTGACAATTGGAAACCGGTGCTGGATTACTACCACGCGCTCCTGGGCTTCCTTGGCTGGCAAGATCGCGGACAGGTCCTGGCCGGCGGTGTGTTCGAAGCCGGAGCCGTGGCCGGGCAGCCTGTTCTGGATCAGGCGTTCCGCTTTGGAGCTTCGCTGTAGATAGGAGCCAAGTACATCCGTTTTCCCCGTGACGCCGTACCCGCTGCGGCGTCACGGCCGTTTTACGACACATGCGCTATCCCGCTCCTGCCCCGGTGTGACATCCCGATCCATGCTGACCATCCGGTGCACCAATCTGGAAGCATCATCGCAGAGCTTTCCCGCCCTCTTCCATAAGAATAACGACACACTGCCGTATACCTTCTTGCCCGTCTGCCAAAGGCCGGCGCCAGTACACCTGCCTGTCCCCATCAGACAGGCCTTTCCTTCCCGAACATCTCTTGTGCGACTGGCGGCGCCGCCCCGACCCGCCACTTCCCCTCTTGCACAGCACGCCGATTTTCTGCATTCTTGTCGCGATTTTCCCGACCTTTCTGACTGCTGTTCAGCAGGATATCCCATGGAAACGATTCGCTGGAACATGAGCCCCGCAGAGATCGAGCAGGAGAGCTTCCGCCGCATCGAAGCCGAATGCGACCTGCACCGTACCCTGTCCGCCCCGCACTGGCGCGTGGCACGCCGCCTTATCCACACCACGGCGGACATGCACATCGCGGATACCCTTGTCTTCCGCCATGATCCGGTGGCCGCCGGACTGGCCGCCCTGCGCCGCAAGGCCCCCATCTTCTGTGATTCCCAGATGCTGCGCTCCGGCCTGTCCCTGCCCAAACTGCGCACGCTCCATCCGGGCTACGGGCCTGAAGACCTGCACTGCTACATCACGGATCCCGATGTGGTGGAGCGGGCCCGCGCCGAAGGCCATACCCGCGCCCTGTGCAGCGCCGAAAAAGCCCGTCCCCTGCTGGATGGCGGCATCGTGCTCATCGGCAATGCACCCTTGGCCCTGGCCCGCATCGCCCGCTATATCCTTGAAGAAGGCGTCCGCCCGGCCCTGGTGGTGGGCATGCCCGTGGGCTTCGTCAACGTAGTGGAATCCAAGGATCTCCTGGCCCGCTGCCCTGTGCCCCAGATCGTGCTGGAAGGCCGTCGCGGCGGCAGCGCCCTGGCCGTCACCACCCTGCACGCCGTCATGGAGAGCGCCTAGACCGCCATGGGCCGCAAAGACCACACGTCCCTGCGCTGGGGCTATTCCACCGGCGCCTGCGCGGCCGCGCTGGCCGTGGCCTGCTGGCAGTCCCTGCGGACGGGCACGCCACCGGCCGTGGTGCCCGTGCTGTTCGGCGACGGCAAGGAGCGCCTCCTGCCCATGCGGCCGCCCGCTCCGGGCCGCATGGCCGAGATGGTCAAGGACGGCGGCGACGACCCCGACTGCACGCATGGTGCGGTGCTCTTTGCCCGCCTTTCCGCCTGCGCGCCCGATGATGCCCGGCCGGAGGACCATCGCCTCGACGCAGGCGCAGCGGTGCTCATCTTGCGTGCCGTGGAAGGTATCGGCCGCTGCACCCGGCAGGGCCTGGACTGCCCGCCCGGCAAATGGGCCGTCACCGGCGGTCCGCGTCGCCTGCTGGCCGAGAACCTGGCCCGCGCGGGCATGACCGACGGCTGCTGGCTGCTGGAACTTGGCGTGGAGAACGGCGCTGAGCTGGCCCGCCATACCCTCAATCCCCGGCTGGGCGTGGAAGGCGGCATCTCCATCCTGGGCAGCACGGGTCTGGTGCGGCCTTACAGCCACGCCGCCTATGTGGAGACCGTGCGCCTGTGCGTACGGGCCCGGCAACGCAGCGGCGGCCGCGAGATGGTCTTCTGTACCGGCGGCCGCACCCAGGCGGGAGCCCGCCGCCAGCTGCCCCACTGGCCGGAAAGCGCTTTCGTCTGCATCGGGGATTTCATCGCCGACAGTCTGGGCATCGCCGCCCGTCACCGGATGCAGGAGGTCGTCGTGGCCTGCATGGCGGGCAAGCTCTGCAAGTATGCCGCCGGCTTCGCCAACACCCACGCCCATCAGGTAGAACAGGACATGGCCCTGCTGCGTCGTCAGGTGCAGGCCTGTCTGCCCGGAGAGACCGCCCTGCACGAGGCCCTGCGCCACAGCGCGTCCGTGCGCGAGGCCCTGCTCTCCATCCCCGAAGCCGGACGCCTGCCCGTGCTGCACGGACTGGCCCGGGCGGCCCTGGAACACTTTTCCCGCCGGGCTCCCGGCGTGCCGTCCCTGCATCTGCTGGTCTTCGACTTTGACGGCACCTTCCTGTTCAAGGAAAGCCTGCGGCACGCTCCCGGCACGGTGGCGGCCCCTCTGCCGTCCCCGGACGACGGCACGACCGACAGCCCGGAAGACACTTCTTCTGACGGACAGGCCCCGGACATCGGCCTGCGCTATTTCATCGACAGGCCCTGACCGCCCTGCGGCCGGAGCCCCTTACCTCCCCCTGTGAGTTTGCCCATGAACATGCCCTTTGTGGAAATCGTCGGCGCCGGTCCCGGTGCGGAAGACCTCATCACCGTGCGCGGCCTGCGGGCCCTGCAGCAAGCCGATCTGGTGGTCTATGCCGGTTCGCTGGTGGCTCCTGCCCTGCTGCGCCACTGCCGCCCGGACTGCCTTTGCCGGGACAGTGCCTCCATGGATCTGGCGGAACAGGTGGCCGTCATGAGCGAGGCCGCGCTGGCGGGCAAGCGCGTGGTGCGCCTGCACACCGGTGATCCCGCCCTTTACGGCGCCATCGACGAACAGATCCGGGGGCTGGCCCAACGGGGCATCACCGTGCGCATCACCCCCGGCGTGAGCAGCGTGTTCGCCGCCGCCGCGGCCCTGGGCTGCGAACTGACCGGCCCGGAAACGGCCCAGAGCGTCGTCCTGACCCGTACGCCCGGCCGCACGCCCATGCCTGCTGGCGAGCAGGCCGCCGCTTTTGCCCGCACGGGGGCCACGCTGGCCTTTTTCCTCAGTACGGGCAAAGTGGCCGATCTGATGGCGGAACTGCAGGATGCGGGCGGTCTTGCGCCGGATACGCCCGCCGCGGCCGTCTACCGCGCCTCCTGGCCTGACGAGCAGGTCGTGCGCGGCACGTTGGCCGATCTGGCCCGCAAGGTGGAAGAAGCTGGCTTCCGGCGGCAGTCCCTTATTTTGGTGGGCCGTGCCCTGGCTGCTTCCACGGCGGTCTCGCGCCTGTACGACGGCTCTTTTTCCCACGGCTACCGCAACAGCCTGCCCGACGAGGCCTTCCTCGGCACCTGCGCCCTCTATGCCGCCAGCCCGGCGGGACTGGCCCAGGCGCGTACGCTGGCCGCCGCACTGGCGCAGGGCGACGCCCCCGCTCCCGTGATCTTCGCCGCCTGCCCGGCCGATGACCAGCAGCCCGCCCCGCAGCCCGTGGCCGACATGGCCGCTGCTCTGGCTGATGCCCTGCCCCGCTTCGATGCCCACATCATCCTGGGCACGCCCCGTCAGGCCCTGCCCCTGCTGCCTGCCGCCACCGGGGACGCTGCCGTCATCTGCTGCGCCGAGAGCGGCCGCCATGCCGTCTGCCTGCTGGACGGCCCGAATCATGCCGGTGACCGTCTGACCCGGCGCGTGGCCCGCATCACCGGCGGGCTGGGCATCACCGGCCCGACTGAAGCGAAGAAAGAAAACGACACGCCTGCTGCGGTCTTCCCGGCAGCTGCCACGGCATCCGCGGCCCCCTCGTCCCCGCACGGCGAGGTGCTGGTGGTGGGCCTGGGCTCCGGCGACCCTGCCCAGCTCACGCCCGAAGTGGATGCGGCCCTGCGCCGCTGCGATACTGTGGCCGGGTACAGCAAATATGTGGATTTCATCCGCGACCGCATCCACGGCAAGCGCCTCATCGAGACCGGCATGAAGGGCGAGGTGGAACGCTGCCGCGACGCCCTGGCCGCTGCCGCTGCCGGGGCCACGGTCTGCATGGTCTGCTCCGGTGACCCGGGCATTTTGGCCATGGCCGGGCTGCTGTTCGAGCTGCGCGCCCGCGAACAGGCCTTCCGCGACCTGCCCATCCGGGTGCTGCCCGGCATCACGGCTGCCAGCACGGCCGCCGCGGCGCTGGGGGCCCCCCTGCAGAACGGTTTTTCGCTGGTCAGCCTTTCCGACCTGCTGGTGCCCGCTGACGAAGTGCGCCGCAACCTGCGGGCCGTGGCGCAGTCGGCCCTGCCCGTGACCCTGTACAATCCTGCCGGGCGCAAGCGCCGCCGGCTGCTGGCCGAGGCCCTGGACATCTTCCGCGAGGCCCGCGGCGGTGACATCCTCTGCGCCTTCGTGCGTCATGCCGGTCGCCCGGAAGAGACGCGCTGGATCGGTCGTCTGGCCGACCTGCCCGCCGATGACGTGGATATGTCCACGCTGGTGCTCATCGGCAGCGCACGCACGGTCACGGATCGGGGCGCGCTGTTCGAAGCCCGCGGCTATGCGGAAAAATATCTGGACAAGGACGCCCCCGCGTCCGCCGCGGACGGTCGCTGATGCGGGACTTCCACGCCTTTTGTCTGGCCGCTCCCCGCTCCGGCGAGGGCAAGACCGCCGTGGCCGTGGCCCTGATGCGGGCCCTTGTCCGCCGGGGCCTTGCCGTGCAGGGCTGCAAATGCGGGCCGGATTACATCGACCCCACCTTCCATGCGCTGGCTACCGGTCGCCCGGCCTGCAATCTGGATACCTGGATGATGGGCGAGGCCGGTGTGCGCGCCCAGTGGCGGGCCGCCGTGCAGGGAGCCGACGCCGCTGTCTGCGAGGGTGTCATGGGCCTGCTGGACGGCCGCTCCCCGGACGACCTTTCCGGCAGCACGCTGGATTGTGCCCGTGTGTTGCACCTGCCCGTGCTGCTGGTGGTCAACGTGCGGGGCATGGCCGCCTCGCTGACGGCGCTGGTGGAAGGTTTCCAGCAACAGGCGGCACGTCATGGCGTTCGGCTGGCGGGCGTCATCGCCAACAATGCCGGCAGCCCGCGCCATGCGGATATTCTGCGTCAGGCGCTGGAAAAGGCCGGGCTGCCGCCCCTGCTGGGCGCCCTGCCCCGCCACGAGGCCTGCCGCATCCCCGAACGGCAGCTGGGCCTGCTGCCCGCGGCTGAAAGCGACTGCGATACGGTGTGGACGGACCGTCTGGCGGAACTGGCGGAAAATCATGTGGATCTGGACCGCCTGCTGGCTCTGACGCGCCAGCCCCGGCCGCTGGAGCCGCCCCTGCCCGCCCCCGGACAGCGGCAGCGGCGGCTGGCTGTGGCCCGGGACGAGGCGTTTTGCTTTTATTACCGCGCCAATGAGGAGGCCCTGCGCGCCCGCGGCTGGGAGATCGTCCCCTTCTCGCCCCTGCGGGATACGGCCCTGCCGCCGCAGTCGGACGCCCTGTATCTGGGCGGCGGCTACCCGGAAGCCTTCGCCGCCCAACTGTCCGCCAATACGGCCATGCGTAGCGCCATCAGGGACTTCGCCGCCGCGGGCGGCGAGATCTACGCCGAGTGCGGCGGCTACATGTATCTGTGTGCCGGACTGGAAGCCGCCGCCGAGGGGCACGGTCTGGATGGAGAGCGCCGCGTCTGGCCCATGTGCGGCGTGCTGGAGGCCACGGCCCGCATGGGCCAGGGCCTGCGCTCGCTGGGTTACCGCGATGTCCGCTTCACGGGGGGCGCGCCCCTGGGCCTGCCTCTGGAGACCTGCCGGGGCCACGAGTTCCACTGGTCGCACATCGAGCTGCACCGGCCTTATGCGCCCCTCTATGACGTCACGGACCGTACGGGTACCCGCCCCGAAGGCGTGCATCACGGCAATGTGTGGGCGGGCTATGTGCATCTTTACTGGGGCGGTCTGGCCGATGCCGCCGCTGGCGGGAATATGGACATGGAGACGGCCCCTGCCGCTCCTGCCCCCCACAGTCCTGGCGGGCAGGTGATCCTGCTCAACGGCCCCTCCAGTGCGGGCAAGAGCACCCTGGCCCGCGCCCTGCAGGAAAAGCTGCTGGCCGACCACGGCCGCCACAGCATCATCCTGTCCATGGACGATCTGCTGCGGGCCTGTCCCGGCCGTCCGGGGGCCCTGCTGCAGGGCATGGCCGCCACGGGCCTGCCCCTGACCGCCATCCTGCACGCGGCCACGGCCGAAGCCGCGCACGCCGGGGCATGGGTCATCGTGGATCATGTGCTGGGTGAGCGCCCGGACTGGATAGCCGACCTGTGGCGGCGCCTGCGGGGTATCCCCGTCCTGCCCGTGCAGGTCTGCTGCGAACTGGGCGAACTGGAACGCCGGGAAAAGGGCCGTACCGACCGCACGCCGGATTGGCCCCATGCCGCCCGGCAGGCGCGGGACATCCACGCGCCCCTGCCCGGCGAGCTGCGTATCGATACCAGTTGCACCAGTCCCGAGCACTGCGCGGCCCGCATCCTTTCCGCCCTTGCCCTTCACGGCAAGGCCATGCCGTCACCGACCCTTGAGGAGGACTCCCATGAAGCCTGAGGCACACGGCGGCGACCGGCTGCGCATGGCTGCACTAGCCGGGCGCGCCCCTGACAGCCTGCTGGATTTCAGCGTCAACGTCCGTCCCGAAGGCGCGCCGGAATTCCTGCGTCTGGCGCTTTGTCGCGCCCTGGACCATATCTCGGCCTATCCTTCCCCCCATGCGGAAGAGGCCATGAAGGCCGCCGCCCGCGTCTACGGCCTGCCTGCGGACTGCTTCGTGTTCGGTAACGGCACCAACGAGCTCATCCACCTGCTGGCCCGTGTCCTCAAGGAAGACGGCACTCCCTGCGCGGCCGTGATCGAACCGGCCTTCAGCGAATACGCCCTAGCCTGCGGACTGGCCGGGCTGAAGGTACGCCATCCGGACTGCGGCGTGCGCCGCGACGGGGACAGCGACGAGGACATGCTCCGGCAGCTGCTCTCCCTGCTGGCGGACGTCCCGGCCCGGGCAGCCGTCTGGCTGGCCAATCCGGGCAACCCTTCCGGATCTTTCCTGCCGCCCACTTCCTGCCGCCGTCTGCTGGAGGCCCGCCCCGACCTGCTCTGGATCATCGACGAAGCCTTTGCCGCCTATGCGGGCCCCGACGACGTCTCTTCCCTCATCACGCAGCTGCCGGACAATGCCGTGCTGCTGCGCTCCCTGACCAAGTTCCATGCCGTGCCCGGCGTGCGCCTGGGCTATATGGTCACACGGGCGGAACGGGCACGGCGATGGCGCAGACAGCTGCCCGCCTGGAGCGTCAATGCCTTTGCCCTGGCCGCCGCACAGGCCGTACTGGCGGATACGTCGGACTTTGCCGACCGGACACGGGACGAGAACCGCCGCCGCCGCGAACATCTGTGCGCCTGCCTGCGCGACGTACCCGGCATCACGGTCTTCCCCTCGCTGGCCAACTATGTGCTGTTCCGCTGTGAACAGGCCCCGGCGGACCTGTATGCCCGCCTGCTGCGGGAATACGGCATCGCCGTGCGCGACTGCTCCAATTATCGCGGCATGGAAGACGGCAGCTGGTTCCGTGCCGCCGTGCGGCTGGAAGAAGACCATCAGCGGCTGGCCGACGCCCTGCGCGGCATCCTGCACCCGTCCGTGCCCGTGCCGCCGCGCCCGCGCTCCCGGCGTCCCGCCCTCATGCTGCAGGGCACGTCCTCCGATGCGGGCAAAAGCATCCTGGCCGCCGCCTTCTGCCGCATCCTGCGTCAGGACGGCTATGACGTGGCTCCGTTCAAGGCCCAGAACATGTCCCTCAACTCCGGGGTGACCGCCCTTGGCGAAGAGATGGGGCGCGCCCAGATCGTCCAGGCCCAGGCGGCCCGCATCGATCCCGAGGCCCTCATGAATCCCGTGCTGCTCAAACCGCATTCGGAGACCGGGTCACAGGTCATCGTCCTGGGCAAACCCGTGGGGCACATGCAGGCCCGCGAATATTTCCGCTACAAGGCCGGGCTCTGGCAGACCGTGCGCGACGCCTACGACACGCTGGCCGACCGGCACGAGGTCATGGTCCTGGAAGGGGCAGGCAGCCCAGGCGAGGTGAACCTCAAGCAGCACGACATCGTCAACATGCGCATGGCCGCCCACGCGCAGGCCTCGGTGCTGCTGGTGGGCGACATCGACCGCGGCGGGGTCTATGCCTCGCTGCTGGGCACCTGGATGACCCTGGAACAGCAGGAGCGCTCCCTGCTGGCGGGCTGGCTCGTCAACAAGTTCCGGGGCGACGCTTCCTTTCTGGAACCGGCCCATGCCTATGTGCGGCAGGCCACCGGCATCCCGGTGCTGGGCGTCATCCCCTGGCTGCGCGACATCAATATCCCGGATGAAGACATGGCGGGCTTCCCCTGGTCGCAGGCGGCGGACATCACACCGCCCCCGCCCGGCATCCTCGACATCGCCGTGGTCATGCCCCGGCATGTGTCCAACTTCACCGATATGACGCCTCTGGCCGCCGAACCGGACGTGCGCCTGCGGGCCGTGCGCCGGGCCGAAGACTGGGGGCAGCCTCATGTGGTCATCCTGCCCGGTACCAAGAGCGTAGCCGCCGACCTGGCCGTGCTGCGGGCCGACGGTCTGGCCGAGCTCATCTGCCGCCATGCCGCCCGGGACGGCTGGCTGCTGGGCATCTGCGGCGGGCTCCAGATGCTGGGGCGCGCCATCCTCGATCCGCTGGGGCTGGAATCCGCCGCGCCTTCCGTGCCCGGCCTCGGGCTCATGGATCTGGAATCCACCTTTGCTGCGGACAAGACGCTGGCCAGCGTGCGCCGGGCCGCCACGCCGCTGCCGGTCATGACCGGCGGTTACGAGATCCATCACGGCCATACCAGCCACGGTCCGTCGGCCCTGCCCCTTTTCGTGCGCGAGGGCCAAGGCGCTCCGGAAGAACGCATCTGCGGCTATGTGAGCGGCCGTCGCTGGGCCACTTATCTGCACGGTCTGTTCGATGACGACGCCTTCCGCCGTGCCTGGCTCGACCATGTGCGGCAGGACGTGGGCCTGGAGCCGCAGGGCCGCCAGCTGGTGCGCTGCGACCTGGAAGCCTCGCTGGACCGCCTGGCCGACGTGGTGCGCCAGAATGTGGACATGAAGGCCATTTACAAGCGTCTGGGGCTGTGAGGAACCACCGCCCAGCCGTAATACGGGACGACGGCCCGGCAGATGCAGCTGCCGTCATCCCCGCAACAGCGCCCCCGCCGCGAGGATGTTTTGCCGTTGCGCGCCCCGGGCGTTCAACTGGCTGAAGACCATAAAAAAGCCGCCCTTTGCGGGCGGCTTTTTTGCGCTCCCTGTCAGGACAGCAGGGCGGCGAACTGTTCC
Organism: Desulfovibrio sp. SGI.230; assembly: GCF_050313065.1. Lineage (NCBI taxonomy): Bacteria > Pseudomonadati > Thermodesulfobacteriota > Desulfovibrionia > Desulfovibrionales > Desulfovibrionaceae > Desulfovibrio > Desulfovibrio sp. SGI.230. The sequence goes on from NZ_JBNPKS010000017.1 coordinate 42,650, forward strand.
ACCGGGAGCGGCCGGCTGAGCAGATAGCCCTGGGCCCTGGGACAGCCCAGTTTGCGCAGGACAGCCAGCTGTTCCTCGGTCTCCACGCCCTCGGCAACGGTACGGATGCCCATATCCTCCGCAGCCTCGATGACCAGACGCAGCAGGCGCTGGCGTTTGTCGCTGCCGCACAGGTCATCCATCAGGCTCTTGTCCAGCTTGAGCTCATCGAAGCCCAGACGCGCCAGGGTCATGAGATTGGCATAGGCCACACCAAAATCGTCGATGGCCACCCGGAAGCCTTTGGCCCGGATGCTGTCCACGACCTTCTGGAACGTACGGTAATCCTCCGTACTGGCCGTTTCCGTGATCTCCACCTGCAACAGTTCGGCGGGGATGTCGAACTTTTGCCTGATCTCCTCCAGCCTGTCGGCCACTTCAGGAAAGGCCAGCGTCGTACGGGAAAAATTCACGGCCATGGGCACCAGCGGCCGCCCCTCGTCCCGCCAGCGTTTCAGGCAGGCGCAGACCTTGCCGAACACATGCAGGTCCACCTGCAGCATGGCGTACAGGGATTCCAGCAGGGGGATGAATTGCGTGGGCGGGATGACCTTGCCCTCGCTTATCAGGCGCAGCAGGATCTCGCCGCCGACCACCGCACCATCCGCCACCCGGAACTGGGGCTGGCAATACAGGGTAAAGCTGTCCGAGGCCAGCAGCTCTTCCAGACGGCCGGGCCGGGCCAGGTCGAGGACGTCGTCCAGCCCGCTCCGGTAACGACCGCTCTGGGGCGACGAACGGTAAAAATCCCGCTTGGCGGCAAACATCCGGGCATCGGCGGCGATCAGGCCTTCGCCTATATCGTCTTCGCGGCGCACCCAGGCGCAGCCTACAGAGGCGGTAAAGCCCAGCGTCCCGGCAAACAGGGAACGCACCCGCTCCACATCCCTGCGGAACTCCCATTCGTCCCCTCCCTGCCACAGCAGGACAAATTCGTCACCGCCCATGCGGTATACGGCCGTATCCGGCAGGAGCTCATGGACCGAACGGCTCACCGCCGCCAGGACGGCGTCCCCGCCGCTGTAGCCGTCGCCGTCATTGATGTCCTTGAGGCCGTTGATGTCCAAGAAGATGACGCCGATGTCGGCATCCCGCTTCTGCACGTCGCGCTGGAAAGCATTGCGGTTGAACACCCCGGTCAGCTGGTCGTGGTAGCTGAGGAAATGCAGCTCGTTCAGCGAATCCCGCCGCCACAGGGAGGAGCTGAGGAAAAACTTCATGGACGACAGCAGCACCCGGGAAGAATCGATACGCTCGGGATCCAGGTTGTCCACGCCCACGAAACCGCGCAGGCTCTTGCCGTTCCAGAGCGGGAACACCAGCAGGGAGTGGATGTCCTGGCGTTTGAGCACGGCGTATTCTTCCGGGCTGCTCACACGCAGGCTTTCCAGATCCGTGATCAGGATGGGCTGGTGGGCGTAGAAGTTGGGCATCCAGCGGGCAATGCCCCCCACAGGGACATTGGCCAGGAATTCCTTTTGCGGCACGACGCCCTCACGACACCATTCAAAGGTATTGCGGACGACATCGTCAGAGACCTCAAAGATATAGGCCCTGTCCGCCTGCAAATATTCGCCGATGGCGGCCAGCACGTCGTCGATCAGGAAAGGCAGGTCGGCATCCTGCCGGTACAGCTTGCGGGCGCAGTGGTTGATGAAGTTCTGCAGGGAAAGATTCTTGTCCAGCTGTTCCTGCAGGAGCACATGCTCCGTGATGTCCGAGGCGATCTCCGTTCTGACCTGCCTGCCGTTGAACTCGCAAATGCTGTCGCTCAGCAAAAAATGGCGTCCGACAAGCTGGTTGTAGAACTTCCATACATAGCAGCCGTCCTGGGAAAGCTTGCCGTTGGTACAAAAAGGACAGGGATACCGCCGTCCCTGCAGGATCTCGTAACATTTGCCATGCAATCTCTGGGGGATATGGAATTCTTCTGCCAGGGCCCTGTTGTAGTAGAACAGCTCGTAGGTCTCCATGTCGGCGATGTAGACCAGCTCCTGCAGGTTATCCAGGATCTTTTCATGCATGTTCATGATGCTACCCGAAAGAAGGACTGAAAAAATGCGGAATCGGCGGTGAAACCATGTAAATGAGTTCCAATAGCACGGGACAGATGCAGCGTAAAGGAAGGAAACACCCCAAAAGCCGCTACCGGACAAAAATATCCTTTCCCCGCCATATCCTTGAGCAATCTTCGCAAGTCGGGTACAAGTCTCCCGTTGCCGCCGTCCGGGGCGGCACGCCGGCTGTTTTTCCCTTTTTTTATGCAAGACATACGGAACCACCCATGTCAAAAGTCGTCATCATCACTACCGGCGGCACCATCGCCATGCAGCATGACAGCGTGACCGGTGCGGCCGTGCCCGCTGTCAGCGGTGCGGACCTTGTCCGGGCCATCCCCGGCCTGGGCAGCGTCTGCGATCTGGAAGTACGCGAGTTCGACAACCTGCCGAGCCCGGCCATCACCCCTGACCACATGTTCCGCCTGGCGGCCATGGTCCGGCAGTATCTGGCCATGGACGACGTCAGCGGCGGCGTCATCACCCACGGCACGGACAGTCTGGAAGAAAGCGCCTATTTCCTCGATCTTTCCCTGGAAGGCCACAAGCCTGTCTGTTTCACGGCAGCCATGCGCTCCGGTGACGAGCTCAGCCCCGACGGGCCGCGCAACATTCTGGCGGCCGTGCGCGTGGCGGCCTCACGCTCGGCCCGCAACATGGGCAGCCTTGTGGTCATGAACGAGCAGATCCACGCCGCCCGCGAAGTCACCAAGACCCACGCCGCCAACGTGGCCACCTTCCAGTCCCCCTGGTGGGGCCCCCTGGGTGTGGTGGACGGCGACAGGGTCATCTTCCGCAGGGCCCAGCTGGGCCGCCAGACCTTTTTGCCCCACAGCCTGTGCAAGAAGGTCGACCTCATCAAGCTGGTCACCGGTTCCGATGCCGCCTATCTGGACTTTGCCGTCTCGCGCGGTGTGGACGGCATCGTGGTGGAAAGCTTCGGCCGCGGCAACGTGCCGCCCTATGTGATCCCCGGTATCGCGCGCGCCCTGGAAAAAGGGATCATCGTGGTCAACGCCACCCGTACGGGCGGCCGCGTGCTGGACGAATACGGCTACGAGGGCGGCATGCTGCAACAGCACAAGATGGGCGTCATCATGGCCGGAGAACTGAGCGCCGCCAAGGCCCGCCTCAAGCTCATGCTCATCCTCAGCCAGTACGGCCCCGACGGTCGTCCCGATCCCGCGGAAGTGGCCCGCTACTTCGAGCACAGCATGTGATCCTGCGGCGGGTGGCCCCGCCCCCAAAGCATGCCCAAAGGCCGGAGCCTCTCCGGCCTTTTTTTATCCGTTCCCGGCCTGTCCCGGCCGCATGCCCTGGCCCGGAATCCGCTTGCCTTCGACCGGGACGGACGCGATACTGGCAAAAGATCCGGCAGCGGGACCCGTCCCGTTCCGGGATCTCTCCAAAGGTCCGCCTTCCTGTGGCCGGCCTTTTCCCGAGCATACCCCGATGGAGGGAACCCATGCGTACCTTGCTGACTTCGGCCCTGTGCGCCGCCCTGCTGTCCTGCGGCCCCGGCGTTGCCTGGGCGGCTCCTGCCCCAGATGCCGCGGACATGAGCAAACCGGCCACGGAGCACACACGCGCCGCCCACGCGGCCATGAGCAAAGAAGTGGACTTTGCCGACCGGCAGGATTTTCAGGATGCCCAGCGCGGCTTTCTGGCTCCCCTGCCGGATAGGGGCCGCATCCTCGACGCCAACGGCCGCGAGACCTGGAACCTGGCCCCCTATGATTTTCTGGCCCCGGCCATGAGCCGCGACTTTCCGCCGTCGGTCATCATGCCCACCCAGGCGCCGGATACGGTCAATCCTTCCCTGTGGCGGCAAAGCCAGCTGGTGCTGCGCGACGGCCTCTACAAGGTCGTGGACCGCCTCTACCAGATCCGCAATGCCGACCTTTCCAACATGACCATCATCGAGGGCGACAGCGGCATCATCGTGGTCGATCCGCTTATCTCCGCCGAGAACGCCGCGGCGGCCCTCAAGCTCTATTACGCCCACCGGCCGCACAAGCCGGTGGTGGCCGTCATCTATTCCCACAGCCATGTGGACCATTACGGCGGCGTGCACGGCGTGGTAGATGAAAAGGACGTGGCCGCCGGCAAGGTGCGGATCATCGCGCCCGGGGGCTTCATGGAAGCGGCCGTGGCCGAGAACGTGCTGGCCGGCAATGCCATGAGCCGCCGGGCCCAGTACATGTACGGCTCCCTGCTGCCGCCCTCGCCGCGCGGGCATGTGGGCGCCGGGCTGGGGCTGGCCACCTCCCGCGGCACGTCGGGCCTGCTGGAGCCCACCCACCTCATCGAAAAGGATGGCGAGACCCTGCAGCTGGACGGCCTGACCTTCATCTTCCAGTTGGCACCCAACACCGAGGCCCCGGCGGAGATGCACTGGTACATCCCTAAGCTCAAGGCCCTGACCGCCGCCGAGAACTGCACCCACACCATGCACAACCTCTACACCCTGCGCGGGGCCAAGGCGCGCGATCCCCTGTGCTGGAGCCGTGCTCTGGACGAGAGCCTGCAGCGCTGGGGCGGCGAGGCGGAGGTCCTGTACGGCATGCACCACTGGCCCGTCTGGGGAGCGGAACGGGTGCGTACCGAGCTGGGCCTGATGCGGGACCTGTACCGCTACATCAATGACCAGACCCTGCATCTGGCCAATAAAGGCCAGACCATGCTGGAGATCGCGGAGACCCTGCGTCTGCCTCCCGAACTGCAGCGGGTCTTCAGCCTGCTCGGCTATTACGGCAGCCTCAACCACAATGCCAAGGCCGTGTACAACTATTATCTGGGCTGGTTCGACGGCAATCCCGCGCACCTGCACATGCTGGCCCCGGTGGAGGCCGCCCGCAAATATGTGGAATACATGGGCGGTGCCGATGCCGTCCTGAAGCGGGCCCGCAAGGACTTTGAGGCCGGTCAGTACCGCTGGGTGGCCCAGGTGCTCGACCACGTGATCTTTGCCGAGCCGGACAACAAGGCCGCCCGCGAGCTGGCCGCCGATGCCCTGGAACAGCTGGGCTATCAGGCCGAGAGCGCCCCCTGGCGCAACTTTTACCTGAGCGGCGCCCGCGACCTGCGGGGCCTGCCGCCCGCCGTGTCCGCCAATGCCGCCAGCCCCGTCAACACGCAGGCCAGGGCCATGCCCGCGGCCCTGTACTTCGACTATCTGGGCGTGCGTCTGGATGGAATCCGGGCCCAGGGCAAGACGCTGGATCTGCTCATCCGCCTGACAGACACGCAGGAAGGCTGGGAACTGCATCTGGCCAACAGCGTGCTCACGGCGCACAGGGCGGATCGTGACCGTCGTGCCCCCCTACTCACCTGCACCCGCCTTCAGATGATGGCCCTGTTCGAAGGCCGCCTGACGCCTGAACAGGCCGTGCAGCAGGGCCTGCTCCAGAACGCCGCACCGGTGAAGGAACTGCTCTCCCTGCTGGACAGCTTCCGTCCCGATTTTCAGCTGGTGCTGCCGTAAACCATCCCTGCTGACGCAAAACGGGAGGACGGCCACAGCGGTCGTCCTCCTTTTTTTCTGCGCGTGGAACGGCCACAGGGAACGTCACGGGAGCTGCCGGGCCCTCAGGGCATCAGACACGTCCCATGAAGAGAAAGAGCGTATGCAGGACGCTCAGCGAACAGAGCAGCGCCTGCTCCACCCACGCCCCGACCTGTCCGCAGCAACGGATCTCCAGGGCTCTATGACGGCAGACGGACATGCAGTCCCGGCACAGGGTGCAGCGCCAATCCGGGCCGGTGACCCTGCCGTCCCCGTCCAGCCGCAGGGCGCCGTATCGGCAGACCCGCGCACAGGCCCCGCATCCCGTGCAGTGCCCGTTCCGGCGCAGACGCCACGGGGAGAGACGCGCCAGCAGGTTGGCCGTCATCCCCAGCGGACAGATGCCGCAACAATACACCGGGATGCCCAGCTTCCGGCTCAGCCAGAGGGCACAGGGCAACAGGGCCAGCCCCAGCGCCAGCGCAAGGACCAGGGCCCAGGGCCACGGCAGCCCGGCAAGGCGCAACCCCAAAGGCAGGAGCAGGCTCACGGCCAGCAGGCCCCAGCGCATCTTGCGCCAGAGCGCGGGCACGCCCCGGCCGCTGCGGGGCCCGGCATCCGCCGCCCGGGCATCCCAGACGCCCAGATAGCACAGATGACTGCACCAGGCACTGCCCGCCAGCAGCAGCGAGACCGCGAACAGCCCGGGCATGAAGAGCGAGCCCTCGCCCCGGTACAGCGGGCCGGACAGGATGAGTCCCGGCACGGGCAGGTGCGGCACGCCCTGCAAAAGGAACAGGCTGTGCAGGAAAAGCCCCGCCAGCAGCTGCCCGAAAAACACGCAGGAAAACAGCAGCCAGATGCGCCGCCGCCATACGGGGGCCCGACGCCTGTCCGCAAGCCAGCCATAGACGAGGCCCGCCCACAGACCGGCCAGCAGGGCCTGCACCGCTCCCCAGCCCGGTACGAGCCGGTGCAGCAGCAAAAGATCAGGCCGCAGCCCGTCCAGCAGCAACAGCAGGGCCGAGACCAGCAAACAGGCGAGCGCCTGGGCACGGGGACCGGAGACCTCGCCCCGGCGGCAGGCGCGACTGCGCAGGGCTGCGGCCGCCAGCAGGGTAAGCGCGGCCACCGCACCCAGTATGCAGACCATCCTCAGCCAGTCCTGGCCCAGTTGCAGACGCCAGCGGGCCAGGGCCAGCGTCGTCATGCCCCACTCCGCGGCCAGCCCCAGCAAAAAGACCGCAGCACTGCGCCGCAGCCAGGCCACCGGCCGCCAGAGCAGCCCGGCCCAGACCAGACAAACACAAGCAAGGCCATGCTGCCCGCTGCGAAAAAAATGGGCTGCCCCCAGCACAAAGGCCAGCGCGGCCCCCGCCAGAGCCGCGCGGCCCTTCCATCTCCCCGGCTGGGGACACGCCCGGGGCGCGGCCTCCATCTGCATGCTGCCGTCCATCCTGCCCTCCTGCCTGTTTGGCCGCCTTCCACGAGGACGGCCTGCCTGTTGTCCCCCGCTGTCACGTCCTCAATGGTCGCATCAGCGTGAGCAGGCCAATCTTGCCACAGCGCCCGCCTCCGGGCTGTGCCCGCAGCCACACGAGCGCGTACGATCTGCTTTTCAGAAAAAATATGTGGGACGGGATGATGACAAAATCTCTTGCACAGCTGCAGTCAGCATGCTCCATTCCGCAAAATGGAACGGAGGTCTGGTATCTCCATTCGAAATGGAGAAGGACAGGCTCTCCCGCAGGCCTTTCCCCACCATCTGTGAGCTGAAAAAAAAGAGGTTCCATGCCCAGCCATACCGATCCCCTGTTCGACCGTGCCGCCGGTTGTCTCATGGGCCAGATCGCCGGGGATTCCCTGGGCGGTCTGGTGGAGTTCTGTTCCCCGGCCACCATCCGCGAACGCTATCCCGATGGACCCCGTCTGCTGGAAGACGGCGGTACCTGGAACATCCTGGCCGGGCAACCCACGGACGACTCGGAAATGGCCCTTATGCTGGCCCGTCTGCTGGCCGAAGCCGTGGAATATGATGCCGAAGAAGCCCGCCGCCGTTATCTTTTCTGGCTGGAGAGCGGCCCCTTCGACATGGGCCGGACCATCGCCCTGGGCCTGCGCGGGCATCCCGACCCGGACAGCCAAGCCAACGGCGCTCTCATGCGTGTGAGCCCGCTGGGCATCTTCGGCGCCACCCGCCACTGGCACGACGTGGCCCGCTGGGCGCAACAGGATGCGGCCCTGACCCATGCCCACCCGGTCTGCCAGCAGGCCAATGCCCTGTATGCCTGCCTCATCGCGCAGGCCATCCGCAGCGGCGATTCTCCCCAGGACCTGTACGCCTGGCTGCTCAGGCTTGCCCGGCGGCAGCGGCTTGAGCCCTGTCTGTACGAGATCCTGGAGCTGGCGCCGCACGAAGCGCCTGCGGATTATGTACACAAAATGGGCTGGGTCCGCATCGCCCTGCACAATGCCCTGTGGCAGCTGCTGCACGCGCCCACGCTGGAGGAAGGCGTGGTGGATACCGTGCGGCGCGGCGGTGATACGGACACCAACGCCGCCATCTGCGGGGCCCTGCTGGGGGCCGTGTACGGTCTGGAAGCCATCCCGGCGCAATGGCGACAAGCCATCCTTGCCTGCCGCCCGCAGACCGGACGACCGGGCGTGCACCACCCCCGCCCTGACTGCTTCTGGCCCGTCGATGTGCCGGACCTTGTCCCCCGCCTGCTGGAAGACCGCCGCGATTTCCGCTGGGAACGCTTCTGCTCCACGGAAGACGACCTGCCCACGCTCATCCGCAAGTCTTGATGCCGCGGGACGGCCCGTCCCATGAAGCCCGGCCGGACAGGCCGGGCGGGAACGCTTTACACACTGCCCAAAGCCCGCCATAGTGGACGGATATGACGGCTGCATGTCCGCACAAGGAGGGGCTTATGGCTGAAACCATGCATGCACTGGTCTATCACGGTACCAACGACCTGCGGCTGGAGGAACGTCCCCTGCCGCAGATACAGGATCCGCGCGACGCCATCGTCAAAGTGGAACTTTCCAGCATCTGCGCCAGTGACCTGCATATCCGCAACGGCGCGGTACCGCGTGCCCTGCCCGGCACGGTGCTGGGGCACGAATTCGTGGGCGAAGTGGTGGCAACGGGCAGCGAGGTGCGCAAAGTGCGCCCCGGCCAGCGTGTGGCCGCCAATGTGGAAACGTTTTGCGGTACCTGCTGGTTCTGCCGCCAGGGCTACGTCAACAACTGCCGTCACGGCGGCTGGGAGCTGGGCTGCCGCATCGACGGCTGCCAGACCGAGTATGTGCGCGTGCCTTTTGCGGACAACGGCCTCGACCCCATCCCCGATTCCCTGTCCTATCAGGACGTGCTGCTGGTGGGCGACGTGCTGGCCAGCGGTTACTTTGGTGCGGAACTGGCCGCTATCCGCCCCGGCGACAGCGTGGCCGTGCTGGGGGCCGGACCTGTGGGCCTGTGCGCCATGCAGTGCGCACGCCTGTTCGGCCCCGCGCAGGTCATCGCCGTGGACATCCTGCCCAGCCGCCTGCAGCTGGCGCAGGAACGCGGTTATGCCGATTTGACCATCGACGCCGCCGCGGATGACGTGGAAGCGCGCATCCTCGACGCCACCGGCGGTCTGGGCGCCGATGCGGTCATCGAATGCGCGGGCGGGCACGATACCTTCCAGACCGCCTGGAAAGTGGCCCGCCCCAATGCCACCGTGGCTGTGGTGGCCATGTATGAAGAAGCGCAGAACCTGCCCCTGCACCTGATGTACGGCAAGAACCTGACCTTCCGTACCGGCGGTGTGGACGCCACCCACAGCGCGGAGCTGATCCGCCTTATCGAGCGCGGCCGCATCGACACCAACCCGCTCATCACCCACAGCCTGCCCCTGAACAAGATCCTGGAGGGCTACCGTATCTTCGAACAGCGACAGGACGACTGCATCAAGTGCGCCATCACGCCCTGGAAGCGCTGATCGCATCCGACTTCCGTACCCAAGGGCCCTGCGGGGCCCTTTTTTTTATGGACCCCGGCTGCTTAGCTCCCCTTTCCGCCTTCCGGTCCGGGGCCGGAGAGTATCGCCTTTCCGCCGAAAAACGGAAAATGGACTTGCCTCGGGACAGCACTTCTGTCTACACTGTCTATATTCGGGAGGCGGCTCCCTGCCGTTCCCGTCAGACCGTAACCGGAGTTGCGTATGGAACTGTTTTCCGTTCTGGGGCTGGCGGACGCTCCGGTGCTGCTGGCGGTGCTTTCACTGCTGGCCGCGCTGGTGCTTTCCCTCTTCAGCCTGATCCGTCAGGGAAGGGGGCGCTAGATGCTGGCCGATGTCCTCATCTGGGGCGGCTACATCGCCCTGTTCATCTGGCTGTCCCGCAAGGGCAGCGGGCATGATGTCATGGTCTCGGGCCGCGTGGGTTTCGGCATCCAGGCCTTTGCCTATGTGGCTACCTATATCTCCGCCGTGGCCCTGGTGGGCTTTGGCGGTCTGGCCTATGCCTACGGCATGCAGATGCTGCTGGTGGCCGCCGGTAACGTCTGGCTGGGGACCTGGATCGTCTATCGTTATCTGGCCTGGCCCACCCGCCTGTGCCAGCGCAACCTGCAGGCCCGCACCCCGGTGCAGCTGCTGGCCAACGGCCACCGCAGCCCCCTGCTGGGCCGCTGTCTGGCCCTGATCTTCGCCGTGTTCCTGGGCGTCTATGCCTCGGCCGTCATCAAGGGGGCGGCCCTGCTCCTGGCCCAGATCATGCCCGTGCCCGTCTGGCTGCTGGTCTGGATCGTGGCCCTGCTGGTGGCGGCGGCCATCTATATGGGCGGCCTGCGCGGCGTGCTCTATACCGAAGCCATGCAGGGCTTCGTCATGCTGGTGGGCATCTGCATGCTCACCGTGGCCGTGTTCGACAAGGTGGGCGGCCCGGTGGAAGGCATGGCCCGGCTGGCGGAACTGGCGCCCACCGCCACGGCCAATACCGGCTTCGTCTCGCTGGCCGACGGCGGACAGGGCTGGTTCATCATCTCGCTGGTCATCGTCACGTCCGTGGCGGTCTGGGCGCAGCCCCAGATGATCCAGCGCCATTTTGCCCTCAACTCCGCCCGGCAGGTCAACCGCATCACGCCGCTGGCCATGCTGGTGCTGACCGTGCTGGTGGGCGGTGCCTACTATGTGGCCAGCCTGGCCCGCCTGTTCATGCCCGAAGTGGCCTCGCCCGATGACGTCATGCCCGCCCTGGTCAAGATGCTGCTGCCCGACATCGGCCTGCAGCTCTTCGTGCTGGCCATCGTCTCGGCTTCCCTGTCCACGGCCACGGCCATCTTCCACATCGCCGTGGCGGCCATCGCCGAAGACCTGCCGGGCCGCAAGACCTCGCGCGGCATGTGGTTTGCGGGCATCGTCTTCTGTGTGCTGCTCAGCGGCGGCTGTGCCCAGATCAAGGGACAGATCATCGCCATGCTCTGCACCACCAGCTGGAGCATCGTGGGTTCCACGGTACTGGTGGCCTATGTGGCCTTGGTGCGCTTCGGCAAGCGCAGCAGCCTGGCCGCCTGGTGCAGCTGCGCCGCGGGCTTCGTGAGCTGCATGCTCTGGTACCTCATGACGCACCCGCAGTTCGCCATCCTGCCCATGCCCTGGCCTTCGCTGGCCGCGCTGCCGCCCTTCTTCGTGGGCTTTGCCTTCTCGCTGGCCGGCTGGGGACTCGGCTGGGCCCTGGATGGCGAGGGCCGCCGGAACTCCTCGTTCTGGCCCGCGGGCATGAAGCCCGGGATGTAGCTTTTTGAAACACGGGGGAGGGCCCACGGCGTCCGCTGAAGCGGGCCTTTGGCAAGAAGTCGCCGGAACGGATATGACGGGGGCGGGCAAGCCTCCTGCCGGACAGGCTCCACAAGAATCTTTTCCGGGATCGTCGCCCCAAAAGGCATGGAAGACGGACATCCCTCCTAAAAAAACGCCCATAAAAGGCAGGCCCTCCGCATGATGGCCTGCCTCTGAAAATGCAAAAAAGACCGGTGGCCCGTAGCACGGGCGCCGGTCTTTTTATATCTGTCACGATCCGTGATGATCGTCTCTGCGGTCGTCGTATCCCTTCCGGGAGAGCGGGCAAAAAAATGACTGTCTCTGCCGGCCGTCAGCCTTGCGCGTCGCCGCCTCAGGCCGTCGTACCGCCCTGCTTTTTTCGCAGCCACGCGGCCCGTGCCTGATGCAGCAAGGCCAGCTGCCCGGGGATGACATCCTGCCGCCGGAAATGCCGCTCCACGGTCCGGCGGGCGGCAAGGGACAACTCCGCCAGCTGGTGCGGTTGCGCCAGTATGCCCGCCAGTGTGGGGACCAGATCCGCCGCCCCGCACCAGAGGCCTCCCCCGCCCTCCTGCAACAGGGGCCAGTGCGGCGCATCGCCCGCCAGCACCGGCACCACGCCGCAGCTCATGGCTTCCAGCAGCACCGGCGCGGAAAGGCACGCTGCCGCCGGGGCCGTGATGACGGCCGCCGTGCGGAGCAGATCCCGATAGGCCTGCAGGGAGAGGCGCTCCGGGACCTCGATCCCGGTCGGCAGGGAAAGGCCAAGCTCCGCCAGCGATTCCCGCCCTGCCGCGCTTTCGCACAGCAGCACCAGACGGCAGCCCGGGCACTGCGCCAGCAGGACTTCCGCCAGGCGCAGCATCTGCCAGACATCCGCCGCGTCCCGGGCAGCGCACAGAATCCGGGTTCCGGCTTGCGGGCCGGATGCCCCGTTTGGAGTGAGGGGAGAAAAATAGTCCGTATCTACAGGATACGGCAAGCTCATGACGCCTCGCTGTTCCTGATCGCGGTTTTCCGCTTCTGCCGCCAGCCTGATGACCAGATCGCTCTGCTGCATCTGGCGGCATTGCAGCAAGTGGCGGACAAGCCCTTTACCGTCCCCGGCAAGCCCGTCGGACGGCAAGCTTTCCGCAAAGCAGGCCACAAAGGCATCAGGAAAGGCATCCCTGAGGAACAGCCCCTGCTCCAGTGCGGAAGAAAGTAGCATCATATCCGGCACAAAACCGCTTTGCCGCAGCAGACGGAAGGCCTGCAGGGCCTGTCGTCCCATCTCCACGGCCCTGTCCAGAGACGTGCCCGCCCCGTCCCCGACAAGACGCCGGGAGCGGGAGGGGGAAAGGACCACATGCCGCACCCCGGGCACACTGAAATCCCGTCTGCCCCGGCAGGAGGCAAAAAGGATCTCATGCCCCGGCTGCGCGGCAAAAGCCACCAGCAGCGGGCCCAGATCTCCCGGGAAGGTGTGGTTGACGAAAAGGATGCGCATGGAAGCCCTAAAGGATGTTGAAAGGCGGGACGGCCTTTGGGCCGCCCCGCCGTGTGTATGGTTAACCGTTACCGTGTTCCAGGGTGAAGACCTGTTGCTGTACGGCCTCACTGGCCGGGTCACTGGCGTCCACCGGTGTCAGATTGGTCTCCAGGGTCAGATCGTTGTCCGTGGACGTAAAGACGTGGGTACCGTCGGCGGAAGTGCTCTCAATCCACTTGCTCATATCCAGCGTCAATATTTCCTGTCCGTCGGGATTGGTATCCAGCTTGATACCGTACTTGTCGGCCAGATCCTGGATACTGGTCAGGCTCAGGGCGGCATCGCCCTTCAGCAGCACTTCGATGCTGTCCACGATGGGGCCGTTTCCTTCTCCAGTCCCTTGCAGCAGCGTCTTCAACGACAGCGTGCTGTCATCGGACACCATGAAGTCGATGCCGCTGCCGCCGCTGACCAGGTAGTCGGCCTTGTCGTAGACGATGATGTCGTTGCCGGAGCCGCCGAAGATGGCATCCTCACCTGCGCCGCCGTCCAGATAGTCGTCACCGCCCATACCGAGCAGAACATCGTTACCGACACCGCCGAAGAGCTGGTCATTGCCGTCGGCATCCGGGTTTTCCACGGAGTCGATGAAGGCATCCAGCGCTGCATCAGTGCCCAAGGCCTTGATGTCAGCTACCGTATCGGCAGCCAGGCTTTCGGGCTTGTCATCACCCATCAGCAGGTCACCCCCCGTGCCACCGTAGAGGGTATCGTGGCCGCTGCCGCCATAGATGGTGTCGTCACCTTCCTGACCGTAGATGATGTCGGAGGCACTGCTGCCGGTGATGATGTCATCGCCACCATCGCGACCGGTAAGACTGCCCAGATCAACATCCGTGGCCTCCGAGCCGTTCATGTTCAGCACGGTACCATCGGGCTTCACAAGGTAGGCAGTACCGTCCTCCGCCACGCGGGTCTCGTACCCCAATTCCCCGGCATGCTCCAGCATGTACTTGATAGTATCATCATGGGTCCAGCCGGCGTAGTCGCCCGAGAGCTTATCGCTATTCTTTTCCAGCCACTGGAAGAGTTCCGAACCGGAACCATAGCCAGGCAGGGCGGTAATCATACCTGCCGCTACCATCTGGGTAATCGCGTCATTCTGCTTCAGTTCATGGAGCAGCCGGTCCGTATTCATCACGTCGCCGTAGATGATGGCGGATGAGGTGGCGTGCTCTGCCCGAATGGTATCGTTACCAGCAGCGGTCAGTGTGCCTGGCTTGAAGCCGTTTTCAAAGGCAGCGGCTAAGCCTTCGCCATTGGTCACCTGTGTGGCATTGCCGCCTGTGGCAATAACGGGAACTTCCTGCATAGTATACAAGTTGTCCGTTACTTCATGCCATATTCCACCAGACTGGTATCCCAACCGGTAGTCCGGATTAAAGAAACTACCAACGTTCTTCCACTGAAGTTGCTGATAGGAGCCATCCGCAAGCTGCGTGTAATAGGTGTTCCAATACTGGGGGGTTCCTTCATAACCGGTATAGACTTCCTCTACAGGCTGCCATGGAGTATTTCCCCCTCTTCCATAATAGAGGTAACCGTCCGCTTCCTGATTTCCTGCAACACCAGAAACAAGAGTTCCGGTGTTGTCCAGCATGGCCAACGTCTTCATGGCAGTATCATTAAGGTCGGTGCCGAAGCCGATGGCATTCACCTGCATCCCAGAAGCAGAACCAAGCAAGTCCTGATAACCGAGCCATGCCCCCTTTATATCTTCCTCTGTCGCATAGCTACCGCCGCCAGAGCTGTTCGTACCATGATACGGCGGTACCCCATCAGAAAGGAAGTAGGTAATGTTGCCGTCAGCTTTCGATGTATCTCCCAGCTCATCGAACCAGTCTGCAGCCTTGCGGAAGCCAGCTTCATAGTTGGTACCGCCATTTGCGTTCAGTCCATTCAGAGTGTTGTGGAAGTCGGACTTAAAGCTATCGTAGCTGTTATAAGTAGTGCCATTAAACACATAACTTTCCGTATAGCCTCCATCGCCATCGGAAACTCGTCTGATGCTTACATCAATGGTCTTACCGTGCTTGGACTCAAAGGTTACCACAGCCAGATTCACCGTACCGATGAAATCGCCCTGATGGATGCTGGTGTCGATAAAGTTTTCAATACTCTTTACAGCAACCTCAAGGCGGGAGTCATTTCTGTCTGAACCGCTTCCGCCTACCTCTTCATCCATACTTCCAGACGTATCCAGAATGAAGCAGACATTGTAGTTGGCTGCGACCTGCTGACCTTCCGTCACGCCACCGCTGTCGCCTGCGGCCACGGTGCCGGCAATGCCCTCACCGCCGGTGATGGTGATGGTGTCGTCGCCATTGCCGATGGAGGTATCCGTAGCCGGTGTCTGGTCCACCACTTCCAGCGGCACGTTGACCGTAGTGCTGGCAACGTCGCCGTCGGCGTCTTCGGTCTTGAAGACCAGCTCGAACTGGTTGGAACCCGTCTCGGTCTCATTATCCACACGGAACTGGTCGTACTGTTCCATGGTCCAGTTGCCGTCCTTGCCCAGCGTGGCGGTGAAGAGCTGCTCACCGTCAACCGGCTTACCGTCTTCGCCAGACTCCTGCAGCGTACCGGTCAGGATGGATTCGCCGGAAGCGCCTTCACTGAGCTTCACATCTACCGTGCGCTCTTCACCATTGACCAGGACAGTGATGGTACCGGAGGTACCGTCTTCACTCAAAGAGTCCTCGTCTACCATGCTGCCAAGGTCGAACTTGACATTGGCCTCCTGATAATCATCGGCAAAGCTGTCTGCACCGGACTCTGCTGTCACCTTGCCTTCATTGACGATGATGGGATTATCGCGCTTGGTGATAAAGTCGATGCCCTGGATGGTGAAGTCACTGTTTTCTCCATTATCCACAGCCGAAATGACTACTCTGTCAAAGCCTTCCAGGATGACATCGCCGGTATTGAACGTAAACTCACCGCTGTTTGTCCCCTCTACCACGGTAGAATAGACCAGCTTTCCGTCCTTATAGAAGGAAATAAGCGCCTTTTCAGATACGTTATCGTACCCTGTTCCTGCGGCAGGATCGTCCGGATTCGACTTTCCAGCGAAGAATGCTCCGAAGTTAATGGTCATGCCGTAAGCATCACCATTAAGATCAATCACAACTGCTTCGCTTGTATTGCCAGAGGCCTGAATCTCGCCACTGTTCTCACCGCCATCAACCGTCAATCCCCAGTCAGATTCGGGAGCTTCGCGGTACCAAGATCCATTTTTATCCTTAATAGCAATGTCGTTGTCTATATCTTCCTGAGGAGGTCTGCCATTGTAATACTGCTTCGATCCTCCGTTGTAGTCGCTATAACTAAGCTTCATACCGCTAGGATCTTCTGCTATTATCTGCGGATTTCCCCAAGCATCAGTCTGTAAAGGATCATAGACGACCGTTGTGGCACTGATATTAACATTACCGTTCCACCAGGATGTTTTCACATCGTCGCCCGTCAATGCATTCCCGTTTTCATCCTTCGTGAAGGAGATGTTTTCATCCACTTTCTGAAGGTTGTCTCCGGAATCTCCGGGAAGCACCGTCGAGGACGGATCATCCGCACTGATGGTC
>NZ_JBNPKS010000018.1:0-36405 GCF_050313065.1 Desulfovibrio sp. SGI.230
CCAAAAGGCACAGCCATGCCGCACACGCCATGCTGGGCCGGGCGCAGATGGCCGTTGACGAAGGCCGCGGCCTCCATGTCCTTGCGGCCCTGGGGGCGCACCACCAGCAGGCGGTACCAGCGATCGGCACAGGCCACGCACAGGCCTTTCTTGTCCGTACGCAGGCTGCCGGGCTGCACACCGTCGCAGGGCTCGTCCACGCGACCGGGCTGGAGCAGCAGGGGCAACAGCTCGTCCTGCCCGTCGAAACGGGCCTGGAGACGCGCACCGGGCCAGGGCGTCACGCCGCGGATGCGGGCGTGGACCTCGGCGGCCGGACGGGCCCAGTCGATATAGCCGTCTTCCTTGGCCAGCTTGGCGGCGTAGGTGACGCGGCTCTCGTCCTGTTCCCGAGGCTGGGCGCTGCCGTCGCGGAGCTGGTCCAGCACCGTGAGCAGCAGCTCGCCCCCGGCTTCGGCCAGGGCGTCATGCAGGCTGCCCGCCGTATGCTCGCCGATGGGCACCTCGCACTGGGCGTAGACCGGCCCGGCGTCGAGGGCGGGCACGATGCGCATGATGGACACGCCCGTCACGTCACCGGGCTGCCAGTTCTCCATGACGGCGCGCTGGATGGGCGCGGCACCGCGGTAACGCGGCAGCAGGGAGGTGTGCACGTTGAGGGTGTCCACCGTGGGGATGTCCAGCACGGCCTGCGGCAGGATGAGGCCGTAGGCGGCCACCACCAGCAGGTCGGGCTTGAGGGCGGCCAGCTCGTCCACCGCGCCTTCCTGACGGAAGTTCAGGGGCTGGTGCACGGGCAGGCCCAGCTCCTGGGCCAGCTTTTTCACCGGCGAGGGCGTCAGCTTGTGGCCCCGGCCGGCAGGCCGGTCAGGCTGGGTGTAGACGGCCACCACGTCGCCGCCGGGCCACCGGACCAGCCGCCGCAGCACGGCGGCGGCCAGGTCCGGAGTACCCATGAAGACTATCCTTTGCGCTTGAGCCATTTCTTCACCCGGGTGTCGTACAGGGAACGGCGCAGACGGCCGATGCGGTCGATGAAGAGGGTGCCGTCCAGATGGTCGGCCTCATGCTGGATGACGATGGCCGGGAATCCTTCCAGATCCTCTTCCACGATCTTGCCGTCCAGATCCATGTAACGCAGGTGCACGCGCTCGGCGCGCTGCACGTCGGCCCGGTAGTTGAGGGGCACGGAGAGGCAGCCTTCCTGCCGGCTGAGCACGGTGTCCTCGCTCAGGGTCAGTTCGGGGTTGATGACGACCCGGGGCTGCTTCTCCTCGTCCTGCGCGGCGGGGTCCATGACCAGCATGCGGATATTACGGCCCACCTGCGGGGCGGCCAGCCCCACGCCGGGGGCCTCGTACATGGTCTCCAGCATGTCGGCGGCCAGCTGGCGGATCTCGTCGGTGATCTCCGTCACGGGCACGCATTTTTCCTTCAGGCTGGCAGCGGGATAGGTCACAATATCCAGAATCATGGCATCCTCCCGCTAGGCCTGGGCGTTCTCGGCGGGTTTGGCGGCTTCCTTGTCGGTCTCGCGCAGGCGCAGACCCAGTTCACGCAGCTGACGCGCGGACACCGTGGAGGGCGCCTCGGTCATCAGGCAGGTGGCCTTCTGGGTCTTGGGGAAGGCGATGACGTCGCGGATGCTGGACGCACCGGAAAGCAGCATGACCAGACGGTCCAGGCCAAAGGCCAGACCACCGTGCGGCGGCGCGCCGTGCTCCAGGGCCTGGATGAGGAAGCCGAACTGGGCCTCGGCCTGCTCGGGCGTGAAGCCCAGGGCCTGGAACATGTGGCGCTGCACTTCGGCGGAGTGGATGCGGATGGAACCGCCGCCCACTTCGTTGCCGTTGAGCACCATGTCGTAGGCACGGGCCAGGGCGCGGGCCGGGTCGCTGTTCATGATCTCCAGATGACCGGGCGCGGGCGAGGTGAAGGGATGGTGGCAGGCCACGTAGCGCTTTTCTTCCTCGCTGTATTCGAACAGCGGGAATTCCGTCACCCACAGGAAGTTGAAGGTGTTCTCGGGGATCAGGCCCAGCTGGTTGCCCAGGTGCACGCGCAGGTTGCCCAGGGCGGCGTTGACCATGGCGGGCTCGCCGGCCTGGAAGAAGACGATGTCGCCCACCTGGAGGTCCAGGGCCTCACGGATGCCGGCGCGTTCTTCTTCGGACAGGAACTTGGCGATGGGCGACTGCCACTCGTTTTCCTTGATCTTGATCCAGGCCAGGCCCATGGCGCCGTAGATCTTGACGAACTCGGTGTAGGCGTCGATCTCCTTGCGGGTCATGGATTCGCCGCCGGGCACCTTCATGGCCTTGACCAGCTTGGCCTGGGCAAAGAGCTTGAAGCCGGAACCGCGCACGATGTCGGTGATGTCCACCAGCTCCAGACCGAAGCGGGTATCGGGCTTGTCCACACCGTAGCGGCGCATGGCTTCTTCATACTTCATGCGCGGGAAGGGACGGGGGATGTCCATGCCCATGACGTCGTGGAACACGCGGGCCATGAGGTTTTCGGCCATGGTCATGACCTTTTCCTCGTCCACGAAGCTCATCTCGATATCCACCTGGGTGAATTCGGGCTGGCGGTCGGCACGCAGGTCTTCGTCACGGAAGCAGCGCACGATCTGGAAGTAACGGTCGAAACCGCCCACCATGAGCAGCTGCTTGAACAGCTGGGGCGACTGCGGCAGGGCGTAGAACTGGCCGGGGTTGAGACGGCTGGGCACCAGGAAGTCGCGGGCGCCTTCGGGCGTGGACTTGGTGAGCACCGGGGTCTCCACTTCCAGGAAGCCGTCGTCGTCCAGCTGGCGGCGGATGGCCTGGGCCACCTTGTGGCGCAGGCGCAGGTTGGCCTGCATGCGCGGACGGCGCAGGTCCAGATAACGCCAGGCCAGGCGCAGGTTCTCACCGGCGTCGCAGCGTTCTTCGATGGCGAAGGGCGGGGTCTTGGAGGTGTTGAGCAGCTTCCACTCATGCACCACCACTTCGATGGCGCCGGTGACCAGGTTGGGGTTGGTCATGCCCTCGGGACGGGGACGCACCACGCCCTTGATGGCCAGCACGTATTCGGAACGCAGGATGTGCGCGTTCTCGTGCGCGGCGGGAGCGATATCGGGGCTGAAAACGACCTGGGTCAGGCCTTCACGGTCACGCAGGTCCACGAAGATGAGGCCGCCGTGGTCGCGGCGGTATTGCACCCAGCCCATGAGGCAGACCGTCTGTCCATCGTTGTCCAGGGTCAGCTGGCCGCAAGTGTGGCTGCGGGTCCAGTCGCCGAGGTCTTCGATGAACTTCTGGTGCTCCTGCTGCACGTCCAGGCTTTGCGTCTGTTCAGTCATTATTTTTTCCCATTGTCAGAATTGGCAGCAAGGAAGTCCGCCGCGGCATCCAGGGACAGGGTCTGCTGCTCACCGCTGTCCATGTCTTTGACGACCACGGCGCCGGCGGCCGCTTCATCGGGGCCCATGATGCAGCAGAAACGGGCATTGGACTTGCCCGCCTGACGCATCAGGCCCTTGAAACCGGCATCGCTGAAATTCATCTCGCCCTTGAGGCCCAGGCCGCGCAGGCGCTGCACCAGGCCGAAGCTCAGGTCGCGGCTCTGCGCGTCCATGGCCACGGCATAGAAATCCGGGCGGGGGGCTTCTTCGTCCCCGAGCATGAGGGCCAGGCGTTCCATGCCGCAGGCAAAGCCCACGCCGGGCACGTCGGGGCCGCCCACGCTCTTGACCAGGCCGTCATAACGGCCGCCACCGGCCACGGCGGCCTGCGCACCGATGCTTCCGCTTACCACCTCGAAGGTGGTGCGGCAATAGTAGTCCAGACCGCGCACCAGACGGTGGTCGATCTCGTACTTGACCCCGGCGGCGTCCAGCAGACGCAGCACGGTGTCGAAGTGTTCCTTGCACTCGGGGCAGTTGTAGTCCAGCAGGCGGGGCGCTTCGTCGGTGACGCAGCGGCATTTTTCCTGCTTGCAGTCCAGCACGCGCAGGGGGTTGGTCTCCATACGGCGGGTGCAGTCCTCGCACAGCTGGTCACAGCAGTCCTGGCGGTGCAGATAGTCCACCAGGGCCTGCTTGAACAGCGGGCGGCAGTGGGCGCAGCCCAGGGAGTTGAGCTTGAGCGTCAGATCCTTGAGGCCCAGTGCGGTGAGGAAGCGCGTGAGCATGATGATCAGGTCCGCGTCGGCATAGGGGCTGTGGGAGCCCAGGCATTCGCAGTTGATCTGGTGGAACTGGCGCATGCGGCCCTTCTGGGGACGCTCGTAGCGGAACATGGGACCGGTGGTGAACAGACGGCTCACGGACTCGCGGCTGTAGCGGGCATCTTCCACATAGGCGCGCATGACGCCGGCCGTGGCTTCGGGGCGCATGGTCATCATGCGGCCCTTGCGGTCCGGGAAGGTGAACATCTCTTTCTGCACCACGTCGGTCTCTTCGCCGATGGAGCGCTTGAACAGGTCGGTGTATTCCAGCACGGGGGTGCGCAGCTCCACGAAGCCGTAACGGCTGAAGATCTCGCGCGCGGTATTCTCCATGCGGGTGAACAGCGAGCTCTGCGGCGGATACATGTCCGCGAAGCCCTTGATACGATTAGCGATAACAGCCATGTGAAAAACCTCGGACTAACGGCTGCCGCAGCAGCCGCCGCATTCCAGACGGAGTTTGCCCGACTCGCGGCAGGGCACGGGATAATTGCCGTCGAAGCAGGCCAGGCAGTAGCTGTCGGACTGCATGACGGAGCGCAGCAGGCCGTCGATGCTCAGGTAATGCAGAGAATCCACGTCCAGCATCTTGGTGATCTCGGGCAGGCTGTACTTGGCGGCGATGAGCTCGCCGCGCGAGGCGAAGTCGATGCCGTAGAAGCAGGGGAACTTCACCGGCGGGCAGCTGATGCGGATGTGCACTTCCTTGGCGCCCAGCTCGCGCAGCTTCTTGACGCGGGTGATCATGGTGGTGCCGCGCACGATGGAGTCGTCCACGATGCAGATCTTCTTGCCTTCGATCATGGAGCGCACGGGGTTGATCTTCACGCGCACGCCGAAGTTGCGCATGCTCTGCGTGGGCTGGATGAAGGTACGACCCACGTAGTGGTTACGGATCATGGCGTGCTCATAGGGCAGCTCGGCGCACTGGGCGAAGCCCACGGCCGAATAGACGCCGGAATCGGGGAAGGGCATGATGAAGTCCACGTCGGGGGTGGACTCGTGGGCCAGCTGCCAGCCCATCTGCTTGCGGCACTGGTAGACCTGCTCGCCGAAGACGAAGGAGTCGGGGCGGGCAAAGTAGACCAGTTCGAAGATGCACTGGCGGGGACGTTCCGGCAGGGGGCCGCGCAGCTGTTCGCTGTGTTCGCCCTTGCCGTCCATGATCAGCATCTCGCCGGGCTGGATGGGACGCTCGTAGTCGGCTTCCAGCAGGTCGAAGGCACAGGTCTCGGAGGCCAGCACCGGCGCGCCGTCCAGACGGCCCAGGGCCAGGGGATGGAAACCGTGGGGGTCGCGCACGGCCACCATGGTGCCGCCGGCGTAGACCAGCAGGCAGTAGGCGCCGCGCACGCGGGCACAGGCTTCGCGGATGGCGTCCACCAGGTCATGCTCGCGCAGGGCGCGCACGATGAGGTGCATGAAAACTTCGGTATCGTTGGTGGTGCTGAAGATGGCGCCGTCGTTCTCCAGCTCCTCGCGCAGCTCCATGGTGTTCACCAGGTTGCCGTTGTGGGCGATGGCGATGTCCAGCCCCTTGTAGTGGGCCACGAAGGGCTGGGCGTTGCGCGCCGCGGAACGGCCCGTGGTGGAGTAACGCACATGGCCCAGAGAGATGGTGCCCGGCAGGGCCTGCAGGTTGGCTTCGGCGAAGACATCGGGCACCAGGCCCATGCCTTTGTGCTCGTGCAGCAGGCCTTTCTCGTCGATGGTGACGATGCCCGCGCTTTCCTGTCCGCGATGCTGCTGGGCGTACAGACCGAAATAGGTCAGTCGCGCCGCTTCCTCATGACCGTAGATACCCAAAAGACCACACTCGTGGCGAATCATAGCGTTTCCTCACTGCCAGCGCAAAATGCGTTGTTGTCTCCTCCGCCCTGCGGCGGGACCGTCTTCCCTCTCACCGCTCCGGGGCCCGCCTTGCAGGCAAGGCGGCCGACCAGCGCACGGCGGTACAAAGGGCGTGTCATATAACGGCGGGCCGCGCAATGCAAGTCCGCGCCCGCGCCGTTCCTCCCCTGACTCCTGCTCTGCCCCGGACAGGGAAAGAAGGGATGCACGGCCGGGTCTCCCCGGTCCCGTGCCTGCCCGGGTCCGGCCCGGCAGCTGCCGGGGACCGGAACCAAAGGGCGCGGCGTCCCCAGGGGCGCCGCGCCGCGTATCTATTCGTTGCCGTCATCGGCTCCCGCTTCCGCCGGAGCGCTCTCCAGAGGTGCCGCCGCGCTTTCGGGCGCGTCGTCATCGTCCTCCAGGTCGTCCATGCGGCTGCCGGTCTGGCCGCCTTCGTCCACGCGGTCGAAGCCCACCACATGCGCGCCTTCGTCCAGGCGCACCAGCATGACGCCCATGGTGGCCCGGCCCTTGCTGCGCACGTCTTCCACGCCGATGCGCACCACCTTGTTGGCCGAGGTCAGCATGATGAGGCCGTCGTTGTCACGCACGGGCATGGCGCCCACCACGGGACCGGTCTTGGACGTGACCTTGAAGTTGATGATGCCCTTGCCGCCGCGCGACTGCAGACGGTAGAGGTCCACGCGGGTACGCTTGCCGAAGCCGTTGGCGGAAATGGACATGATCTCCGTGGTCTGGTCGTTCTCCTTGAGGATGACGCCGGCCACCACCACGTCCTGACGGCGCAGGGCGATGCCCTTGACGCCCGTGGCCACGCGGCCCATGGGACGCACGTCCTTGCAGGCGAAGCGGATGGAGTAGCCGTCGGCCGTGGCCAGCACGATGTGGCTGTCCTCACGGATGGGCCGCACCACCACCAACTCGTCGTCCTCGCGCAGGCCCACGGCCATGAGGCCGCTCTTGCGGCAGCGCGCGTAGAGCGAGGCCGAGGAGCGCTTGACCATGCCGCGCTTGGTCACGAAGAGGAAGTACTTGTCCTCGGCGAACTCGCGCACGGCCAGCACCGTGGTGACCCACTCCCCTTCTTCCAGGGGCAGCAGGTTGTTGATGTGCACGCCCTTGGCCGTGCGGCTGCCCTCGGGCACCTGATGCACCTTGAGCTGGTGCATGCGGCCCTTGTTGGTGAACAGGCACAGGTACTGGTGGTTGGTGGTGGTCAAAAACTCCTGCACATAGTCGTCATCGGAGGTATGCAGGGCCGCGATGCCCTTGCCGCCGCGCTTCTGCTGCTGGTAGTTCTCCAGGCTGGTGCGCTTCATGTAGCCGCGGCGCGACAGGGTGATGACCACTTCCTCGTCGGGGATGAGGTCCTCGATGTCGATGCCGCCCAGGGCGTCGGTGAGCACCTCGGTACGGCGCGGCGTGGCGAAGGTCTCGCGGATCTCGCGGATCTCGCGCTTGAGTTCGGAGCGCAGCACTTCGGGGTTCTCCAGCACGGACTTGAAGAACTCGATCTTTTCCAGCAGTTCGCGGTATTCGGCCATGAGCTCTTCACGCTGCAGGCCGGTCAGGCGCTGCAGGCGCATGTCCAGGATGGCGCGGGCCTGCACCTCGGTGAGCTCGAAGCGCTGCATGAGGCCGGCGCGGGCCTCGTCCGGGCTGGCGGAAGCGCGGATCAGGGCCACCACTTCGTCGATGTGGTCGATGGCGATGCGCAGGCCTTCCAGGATGTGGGCGCGGGCCTCGGCCTTCTGCAGGTCGTAGCGGGTGCGGCGGATGACCACCTCGCGACGGTGGTCCACAAAGCAGGACAGGGCCGTCTTGAGGTTGAGCAGCACGGGACGGTTGTCCACCACGGCCAGCATGTTGATGCCGAAACTGGTCTCCAGCGGCGTGTACTTGTACAGGCTGTTGATGACGATGTCCGGGATGGTGCCGCGCTTCAGGTCGATGACCACGCGGATGCCCTTGCGGTCGGATTCGTCGCGCAGGTCGGAGATGCCGTCGATCTTGTGGTCATTGACCAGACCGGCGATCTTCTCCACCAGCGAGGACTTGTTGAGGCCGAAGGGGATCTCGCGGATGACGATGGCCTGCAGGCCCTTCTTGCGTTCTTCCACTTCCAGACGGCCGCGCACTTTCACGGTGCCGCGACCGGTGTGGTAGGCATCGGACAGGCCCTTGCCCGCGTAGACGAAGCCGCGCGTGGGGAAGTCCGGGCCCTTGACCACTTCCATGAGGTCCGAGATGGTGCACTGGGGATCGTCCAGCAGCATCTGCAGGGCGTCGCACAGCTCGCCCAGGTTGTGGGGCGGGATGTTGGTGGCCATGCCCACGGCGATGCCCGACGAACCGTTGAGCAGCAGGTTGGGCACCTTGGTGGGCAGCACCGAGGGCTCCTGCAGGGTATTGTCGTAGTTGGGCCGGAAGTCCACGGTCTCCTTGTCGATGTCGGCCAGGAACTCGCTGGCCAGACGCGACATGCGCACTTCCGTGTAACGCATGGCGGCCGCGGCGTCGCCGTCGATGGAACCGAAGTTGCCCTGCCCGTCCACCAGCGGGTCGCGCATGGAGAAATCCTGGGCCAGACGCACCAGGGCATCGTACACGGCGCTGTCGCCGTGGGGGTGATACTTACCGATGACGTCACCGACGATGCGCGCCGATTTCTTGTGCGGACGGTTGTAACTGTTGGCCAGCTCGTACTGGGCGTACATGATGCGCCGGTGCACGGGCTTGAGGCCGTCGCGCGCGTCGGGGATGGCGCGCCCGATGATGACCGAAAGGGAATACTCCAGATAGGACTTGCGGAGTTCCTTCTCAATGCTGACTTGCGGCTGCTGTATGCCGCTGTTCTGTTCAGACACGTTTGCCTCGCAGGTAAAATATCAGGTCGGGAGCGGGTCCCGTGTTCTTTCTCAAAGGATGTCGTACCGGGGGAGCCGCCGGGCGGCCCCCGCCGGGAAACGTCCTCAGGCAGCCAGCCAGTACCTGCCCCAGAGCCAGACCAGCAGCAGCATGGTCCCCTCACCGAAGCAGACACGGATCACGGCGGGCAGGAGACGGCGCACGTCCCCCGCGCAGCGGGAGCTGGTGAAGATGAAGACGAAGATGTTGCTGAACAGCACCGCCATGGCTGCCGGATAGGCCAGGCTGTAGGCCTTGGGGTAGCCTTCCAGCGAGATGGTCAGCCACAGGCACATGGCCGCGCAGACCAGCCAGCCGCAGACGGCGATGACGGAGCAGCCGAAGCAGCTCTTCTTTTCCTTGCCAGTATCCTGCATGCGTCGTCCCTCCGGCAGCTAGATGTCCAGATCCTGCACGCTCAGGGCGTTGCGTTCGATGAACTCGCGGCGGGGCTCCACCCGGTCGCCCATGAGTTCCTCGAAGGCGTCCGAAGCCTCGTTGGCGTCCTCCACCGAGACCTGCAGCAGCACGCGGTTCTCGGGGTTCATGGTGGTCACCCAGAGCTGTTCGGGGTTCATTTCACCAAGACCCTTGTAGCGCTGGATGTTGATGCCCTTGCGGGCCTCGTCCAGGGTCATCTGCATCAGGTCGAACACGTCGCCGGCCTGGCTGCTGCTGTCCTTGCGGCGCAGGCTGAAGCTCAGCTCGCCGCACTGCTCGCGCAGGTCGTTGAACAGCTGCCAGGTCTGCCGGTACAGGCGGGAGGCAAAGAACTCCATGCCCCGGCGGGTGTGGTGGCTGCCCGTGTTCTCGAACACGGCGAACACGCGGCCTTCGTCCTCGTCCTCGCTGTGTTCCCGTTCCAGGCTCAGGGCGTATTCGTGCTTCTCCAGCCAGGCCAGGAAGTCGGCATCGCGGGCTTCCAGCAGCTCGCGGTCCACGGCGCGGGGATAGGTGGCCAGGGCCAGGAACAGGGGACGCGGCATGCCGGTGCTCTCGGCATCGGCCACGCGCAGCTCGATCTTCTCGATGGTCTCCATGAGGCGGATCAGGTCGCTGCCCGTGTATTCCCGCCCGTTGGCGGCCACCACGGTCACGTCCTCGCTCACGCGGTTGAGCAGGAACTCGTTGAGCTCGGCGTCGTCCTTGATGAATTTTTCCATGCGCGCGTTGTGCACACGGTACAGGGGCGGCTGCGCGATGTAGACGTAGCCCTTCTCCACCATCTCCTGATACTGCCGGAAGAAGAAGGTCAGCAGCAGGGTGCGGATGTGGGCGCCGTCCACGTCGGCGTCCGTCATGATGATGATCTTGTGGTAGCGCAGCTTGTCGAGGTCGGTGTCCTCTTCGCCGATGCCCGCGCCCATGGCCGTGATGAGGGCCTTCACTTCCTTGTTGGCCAGCATCTTGTCGAAGCGGGTGCGCTCGGTGTTCAGGATCTTGCCGCGCAGGGGCAGGATGGCCTGGTTGCGCGGGTTGCGGCCCTGCTTGGCGGAGCCGCCTGCGGAGTCACCTTCCACGATGAACAGTTCGGATTCCGCGGGGTCCTTGCTCTGGCAGTCGGCCAGCTTGCCGGGCAGGGAATTGTCCGAGAGCGCCCCCTTGCGGCGCACCAGTTCCTTGGCGCGGCGGGCGGCGTCGCGGGCGCGGGCGGCGTCCACGGCCTTGTCGATGATCAGGCGGATGTCCTTGGGGTTCTCCTCAAAGTAGACCGTGAGCCTGTCATAGACCATGCCGGCCACCATGCCGGCCACTTCGCTGTTGCCGAGCTTGGTCTTGGTCTGGCCTTCGAACTGGGGCTGGGGCAGCTTGACGCTGATGACGGCCGTAAGGCCCTCGCGCACGTCATCGCCCGACAGGGCCGTGCCCTTGAGCTTCTTGGTCAGGTCCGGCTGGTTCTTCACATAGCCGTTGATGGCGCGGGTGAGCGCCGTACGGAAGCCCACCAGATGCGTGCCGCCTTCCTTGGTATGGATGTTGTTGGCGAAGGTGAGGATGGTCTCCTTGTAGCCGGCGTTGTACTGGAGGGCAAAGTCGATGGCCACATTGTCCACCACGCCTTCGGCCATGATGATGGGATGGATGCCCTGCTGGCCGGAGTTGAGGTCGCTCACGAACTGGCGGATGCCGCCCTCGGCGTGGAAGACGTGGGTCTCGCTGGTGCGCTCGTCGATGCACTCGATGTACAGGCCCTTGTTGAGGTAGGCCAGCTCCTCGAAACGCTTCTTGAGGGTGTCGTAGGAGAATTCCAGCACCTCGAAGATCTGCTCGTCGGGCTGGAAGCGCACCGTGGTGCCGTGGCCGTCGGCCTCGCCGATGACCGTCAGCTGGTCCTGCGGCACGCCGCGGGAATAGTGCTGGCGGTAGCGCTTGCCGTCACGGCGCACCGTGACCGTCAGCCACTCGGATAGGGCGTTGACGCAGGACACGCCCACGCCGTGCAGGCCGCCGGAGACCTTGTAGCTGTTGTTGTCGAACTTGCCGCCGGCGTGCAGTTTGGTCATGACCACCTGCACCGCGGGCACGCCTTCCTTGGGATGGATGTCCACGGGGATGCCGCGGCCGTCGTCGCGCACGGTGACGCTGTTGTCGGCGTGCAGGATGACGGTGATGCGGGTGCAGAAGCCGGCCATGGCCTCGTCGATGGAGTTGTCCACCACTTCGTACACCAGATGGTGCAGGCCGCGCACGTCGGTGGAACCGATGTACATGGCCGGGCGCTTGCGCACCGCGGACAACCCTTCGAGAATGGTAATGGATGAGGCGTCGTAGCTGGAGGCCATGTCAGGAGCCATTAAACATCTTCCTCGCTATAATAGGTGGATTCGGAAATCTTCATGGGCATGATGATGACCGTGTACTCGTTGTCTTCGGAACCGCGGATGCCGCAGGGGCCCTCGGCGCCGGTCAGGATCATGTCCACGCTGGGCGAACTGAAGTGGCCCAGCACGTCCATGAGGTTGCGGGTGGGGAAGGCGATGCGGCTGATGTCGCCGCGGTAGGTCACTTCCAGGCTCTCGTTGGCCGAACCGGTGTCCTGCCCCTGGGCGGAGAGGCGCACTTCGTTGTCGCCCAGGTCGAGATAGGCGCAGCGGTCGCTGTCGGTGTTGAAGATCTGGATGCGGCCCAGGGCCTCGATGGCTTCCTTGCGGTTGACGGTGAGCAGGCTCACGCCGTCGCCTTCCAGACGGCTCATGAACACCGTGTAGTCGGGATAGTCATGACCGGCACGCGGCACGGACAGGCTCTCGGCGCCGTCCAGGGTACGCAGGTACAGGCGCTTGTCGGTGATGTTGAGCTCGATCTCGTCCACGCCCAGCCACTTCTTCATGTCCTGCAGATACTTCTTCTGGATGAGCACGCCCTCTTCGGGCAGACGGGCGGCCAGATCGTCATGGGTGAAGGAGACCAGGGCGAACTGGTGGCCGTTGAGGCCGCAAACGTCGATACGGCCGTTGCCGCAAGGCTTCATGTACAGGCAGGTGATGGCGTCGGTGGCGTCGTCGTCGCTGATGCAGAAGACCACACGATCCAGCACGTCCTGCAGGAAGTCGCCCGACCAGGTCACCGGAGACTCGGCCGGGAATTCGGAAAAGTTCTGGAACCACTCGGCCCCGCTCACAGGCAGCTTGTACGTGCGGCGGCCCTGTTCCAGCAGCAGGTTGCCGGTGCTCTCGTCCAGCGTGAGCTGGAGCACGCCCGCAGGCAGCTGGCGCACCAGATCCACGAAAGCGCGGCCCTGCACACCGATGAGGCCGGGCTGCTTCACTTCGGCGGGATAACGGCCGGTGAATTCGATATTGGCGTCCGTAGCCATGATGGACAGGCTGCCCTTCTCGGCCTTCAACCAGATGGAACGCAGGTAGGCGGCTCCTGCTTTGGCAGGGATGATGGCTGCCGCTTTCTGCAGGCCTTCGATGATCTGTTCTTTATTAACAGAAAGTTTCATAAAAGAATCCTTGTAATAATTGATGCCTGTGCTTTTGTGCGGAACATATGCAACAGGCTGTTTTTACTTGAAATTTTTACTATCCCTTTAAGCACTGCCCGTCTACGCCCCGAACACTTCGTCCGTGGGGGAGCTGTCCGGCTGTTCCTGATGTGCGCATTTCTCCAGTCTGGCGACAAGGTGTTGCACATCTTTGTTACTTTCCAGCATTTTTCCAATCTTTTTAACCGCATGGATGACGGTACTGTGGTCGCGTCCGCCAAAGGCCCGGCCCAGTTCGGGATAGGAGAGGCCCAGATGGCGACGGCAGACGTACATGGCGGCCTGCCGGGCCATGACCAGCCGCGCGTGGCGTCCCGTACCCGTGATGTCGGCGGGGGCGGCATCGCAGCAGCGTGCGGCCTCGGCCAGGATCTGCTCGTGGCCGGCATGGCAGGCCTGCACCGGTCCCGTACGGGCCAGACGTTCCAGATCGTCCAGGCTGGGATGCCGGGCGGCATCATCTTCCCAAGCGGACTTGACCCGGAGCAGCAGGGAACGCAGGCCGTGGAAATGGGCCGCGCGCCGCGCCATGAGGCGCAGATGTTCGCGGGGCAGGTCCAGGGCGTTCTCCCGGCAGCATTGCTGCAGGTAACGCATGCGGGCTTCCATGTCCGGCGGGGTCAGTTCGGCGGAGAACAGTTGCCGGACGCTGGCGGCGGGGCCGGGTTCCCACGCTCCGAGGGCATCGGGGCCGCCCTCCAGGGCGAGGACCACCGGGGCCTTTTCGGGGCGATGCGCCAGCAGGGCCGCCAGCAGGCGCTGGGAACGGGGCTGTCCGCCCAGGGTCTGGATATCGTCCAGGAACAGGGCCTCGGCCTGTTGCCAGAACAGGGGGGCCGTCAGTTCCTCCAGAGGACAGTGCTGAAAAAAACGGGCCGCCGGGGCCAGGATGACGCGCAGGCCCTGCCGGGCAAGGGACGCGGCCATGTGCTGCAGCAGATGGCTCTTGCCCGTGCCTTTTTCGCCGTGAAGCAGGAAGGGGCTGTGCCCGGGCTCCCGCAGGGCGACGGCCCTGGCCATGGCCAGGGGGAAGGCATTGCGGGCGCCGCCCGGCAGCGGCATCTCGTCCCTGCTGCCGTCGGCATGGAAAAAGAGGGCGTCCGGGATGCGGGCCGGGGCCACTTGCGGCGCCGGGCCCCGGGGCAGGCGCCGCCCGGGCAGGACATACTCCAGCCGGGGGGCGTCGGCGTCCGGCCAGGCGGCCTTCACGGCTGCCGAAAAATCCGTTTTGTGCGGCGCGAACCAGCGGGCGAAGTAGATATGGGGAAAGGTGATCCGCAACACATTGCCGGACGGGAGGTATTCCATGACCAGACCATCCAGCCAGGGCGCTCCCCCGCCATCCGGGCCACCGGGGATGCCGCCGAGCAGATGCCGGCGCAGGCGGTGGCGAAAATCCTGAAGGGAAACATGTGCATTTGTCATGAGCGGCCCCTTGCGATCCGGGACCTTCTTCCGGTCGTCGCAAAGATGTTTTTATAGCATAAAAACGTCCGCTAAACAAGTCCGCGTCTCGTTCTCAGGCGCGGCGGATAGGTCAGGAAGGCTTGCATTTGGACGGTGAGCCTTTTTGCCTTCTTCTGTGTGGGGGGATACGGCAGCGCAAAACAAAAGCCCCCAGCAGCCTGCCTGTACGGACTGCCGGGGGCCGGATCCTTAGCTGTGTCACTTATGACACTTTTGTGCGTATCTCTATTAACATATTGTTTTTATTATTTTTTATCAACGAACGTCTCCGGCAGGAGCCAGGCGGCCAGGGCACTGACGGCAGCCAGGAGCGCCAGCGGGGCAAAGGCCCATGTCCAGGGCTGGGAAAGGCCCGCCTGCTGGGCAAAGGAAAGCAGCGCTCCGGAGATCAGCTGGAGCAGGGCCCCGCCCACGAACACCGAAGATGCCAGGATGCCGCTCAGGCTGCCCACCATGCGGTTGCCGAAGCGTTCCCGGCCGGTGGCATAGCCCACGGGGCAGGGGCCGTTGGCCGCGATGCCCAGGCCCAGGGAGACCACGAACAGCAGGGGCACGCTCAGGCTGGCGCTGCCCAGGCTCAGGGCCGCGCCGGAGACGCAGGCCAGCAGGCTGGCCAGGACCATGGCCTTGCGGCGGGACTTGAGGCGCTTTTCGCTGATCCAGGTCAAAAGCGGCGTCCCGGCGATGAAGCCCACGGCGCCCATGGCCAGGATATTGCCGATGAGGCTGGGCGAAAGGCCGAAGGTCCCGCCCATGTAGACAGCGCCCCAGAGCCCGTGGAACACGAAATACTGCGACGGCAGGGTCAGGTACCAGACGACCATCTTCCAGAAGTCGGACTGCTTGGCCATGGCGGCCACGTCACGCAGCACGTCGGCCAGACGGATGCCGCTGCAGGTGGCCGCCAGATGGGGCGGCCAGTCCCGCACCACGGTATAGATGATGACGGTCAGGGAACAGGTCAGCACGGAAAGCGCAAGGAAGACTAGTCGCCAGCCCACCCAGTGGTTGGCCAGGGAAAGCGGGGTTGTGGCCAGCAGGCCGCCCATGCCGCCCGCGATGAAGAACAGGGTGCAGAGCCGGGAGAAGGTCTCGGGCGCGAACCAGTGGCTGAACAGGGTGAAGGAAGAGGACATGACCCCGGCCATGCCCAGACCGTTGAGCAGACGCCCGGCCACGGCCATGGGCAGACTGTGGGCCGTGGCGAAAAGGAAGCCGCCCAGGGCCGCCACCAAGAACTGGCAGCTCAGCAGGCGGCGCGGGCCGAAACGGGTGGAGAGGATGCCGGAAAAGACCTGGGTAAGGGCATAGGCATACAGGTAGACGGAACCCAGCAGGCCCATGTCACCGGAGGAGAGCCCGAGGTCCTGCATGACGTCGGGGGTGACCACGGTGATGGCCACGTTCTGGATGAAGACCACCAGATAGGCTGAGGAAAGGACGAAGAACAGCCATTTTTTGTAGGAAAGATGCAAAGACACGGAAAACCCCACGAAAGCGTCCTGTGACGCTACTGCGATGATGATTGTTTGTTGCGTGAGCAACATCTATACGGCAGGCGCAAGAAAATCAAGAGGGGATGTTTTTATTATTATCTTTATTTTCAGTATGTTATGATATTTGCGCACATGATGACACAAGGAACATACCTTAGGAAGGGCATGGTGCGCGCCGTGTTCCCCGTCCGGAGGGGACGGCGGGCATCTTGCTGGACAACTGACGGGCGCGCAGGCTATATGCCATACTGTTTGGAGTGTACCGCATGAAGAAAACAGGACTTGCAGTCTTTTTCGTCCTCGTGATCCTCCTTGGCCTGCTGGCCGGACAGCTGGGCATAGCCCACCTGCCCTGGAGCTCAGAGGATACAGATACGGCTCCCGGCCAGGCCGTGACGGAACAGGCCGCCGAGGCCCCGGCCCGCGACGGGGAGGCAACGGCCCCCGCGACCGGGACGGAAGACGCCGGGCAGGAAAAAGCCCCTGCCGCTCCCGAAGCTGCCACTGCCGCAGAGGCAGAGACGGAACAGGATGCCCAACCCGCGGTGCCCCTGCCCGAAGGGGCCGAGATCATCAACGGCGAGGCCGTGGTGCACGGCACGGTGGAAAAGGGCGATACCGTCAGCAAGATCATCGAGGGCAACACCTCTTCCGGGTCCCATCCTTATGTGAGCGCCGCCCGGCAGGTCTTTTCCATGCGGGCCTTCCGTACCGGCCAGCCCTACACCATCGTGGTGGACCCCGCTTCCGGCCAGCTCAAGCGATTCGAGTACGAGATCGACGCCAGCCGCCGTCTGGTGGTGGAAGGGGCGGAAGAGCCCGTGGCCCGCGTGGAGCCCATCGAATATGTGACCACCCTCGCCCAGGTGGAAGCCACCATCGACGACAATCTCTTCCAGGCCGTGGCCGACATCGGCGAAAGCCCGCAGCTGGCCCTGACCCTGGGCAGTCTGTTCGGCTCGGAGATCAACTTCATCCGCGACCTGCAACCCGGCGACAGTTTCAAGGTGCTGGTGGAAAAACGCTACCGTGACGGCGAATACAAGGGCTATGGCCGCGTGCTGGCCGCCCATTTCACCAACACGGGCACCACCTACGAGGCCTATCTGTTCCGCGACGGCAAGAACCGGCCGCAGCATTACAACGCCAAGGGCGAGAACCTGCGCAAGACCCTGTTGCAGGCGCCGCTGGCCTTCACCCGCGTGACGTCCCGCTTCTCGCACAACCGCAAGCATCCCATCCTCGGCTACAGCCGTCCGCATCTGGGCGTGGACTACGGCGCGCCCACCGGTACGCCGGTCAAAGCCGTGGGTGACGGCGTGGTCACCCGGCGCAGCTGGGCCGGAGGCTACGGCAACCAGGTCATCATCAAGCATTCGGCCGGGCTGGAATCCATGTATTCCCATCTGTCCGGCTATGCCCGCGGCCTGCGCAACGGTCAGCGCGTGCGTCAGGGCCAGGTCATCGGCTTCGTGGGCAGCACGGGCCTTTCTTCCGGGCCGCATCTGGATTTCCGCCTGCGGCAGAACGGCAAGTTCGTCAATCCGGCCAAGGCCATCAACCCGCGCGGCGAGAGCGTGCGCAAGGCCTCCATGGATCGCTTCCGCAAGACCGTGGAAAAGGAACGCGCCCTGCTGCTGGGCCAGACCTCGCTGCTGGAATATGATGTGGACAGCATCGTGCCCGTGGATGATGTGGAGCCTTCCGCCAAGTAGCGGTCATGATGTTTTTTGGGCAGTACGCCAATGGGAACGCCCCGTGCCATGCACGGGGCGTTCGTTTTTTGGGGGAAAGTCCCCCCTTTGACCAGTGCCCAAAGGGGGGGCCTCCCCCCAAGCCCTCCATCCCCCTCCAAATGCACTTTCTCCGAGGGGACCTGTCCCGCTCCTGAAAAGCAAAAGCCCCTGTGGAGGGGCTGTGTGCTGAAGCAGGGGGCCGTAGCCGCAACTGTTGCGGAAGCCCGGGGGAGGAAGTCTTCCCCCGGGACTGTTTCACGTGGTTACTGCCCGTCTCCGGGAAGGCTGAGATCATAGGGGATGCCGGAGAAATAGCGCGTCAGCAGCTGGTGGAGCTGCGGGTAGAAGGTGGTGCGGTTGTCCCCGGCGTCCAGCAGCTGGTCCAGGCGGTGCACGCCGGTGGAGACGCCCGGCCGGAGCTGGTCCGGCGGCGGCAGGGTGATCCAGCGGGTGCCCTGGAGCTTCCGGCTGCCGCCAAGGCCCTGCCTGTCCGTATTGATGAGCATGTGGATGCTGCCGTCGAAGCCCATGTAGACATCGTGCGGAGTGAAGGCACCGGACAGGCGGTTGGCGAGGAAGCGCAGCAGCCGGCTTTGCCCCCGGCTTTCCTGCACGGGGCGCAGGGCTGCCAGAAAGGCGTCGATGGCCGCCTTTGCCTCGCCGTGCTTGCCCTTGGTCCAGCGGCTGCCTTCCAGCAGGCCGTGCAGGGCCGTGGCGGCATCGTCGCGGCCGGATTCCAGGCAGACGGCCAGCTGTTCCGCCACGCCGGTCTCCTTGTGGATGGCGTTGTCGAGGAGCCTGCCGCAGGCTACGGCTGCGTCCCTGCCCTTTTCCAGCAGTATCAGGCCGTCCTGCAGGGCCGCGCGTGCCACCACGCCGCCTTCCTGATCCTGCAGGCCGCCAAGGATGCGTTCCACGCTCTGCCGGATCAGGTCGAGGCCCTCCCGGGCGCCGTCGGTATCCAGTCCGCGCGCTTCGGGCTGGGCGCTGTGTACGGTGGGGTTCTCCGTCTGCATCCGGGCCAGGGTCAGGTTGGCCATGAAACGGGCGACGGACGTGCGCAGTTCCGTGATGGCCTGCTGCCGGTGTTCCGGCTCGCGCGGGCCGTTGGTACGCAGGCGCAGGGCCAGACGGCTGATCTGGAGCCCCTGGGAGATGATGCTGTCCGCCTGCGGCAGCCGGGCGCGCTGCAACAGCGCTCCCGCGTGGCCCACCACCTGATGCAGGGCGCGCGCCTGCTCAAGGGCATCCAGGCGGCTCTCGGCCTGGTCGGTCCCGGCAAGCTGGAAGACGGGGCGGTCCATGGCCGGTTCGAGGTGGCGCAGCAGATCGGCCCGCCCTTCCTGGAAGCGTCGGCGCACGTCTTCCGGCATCTGGGCATCTCCTGTCCTCCGGTCGATGACGGACAGAGCGTCCCTGACGGCCCAGGCATCCGTGGCGGGAGAGCGCAGGGCCTCGATGAGCGTGTCGCAGGCCCGGCCCCATTCCTGGCGGTCCATGTCCGGGGGCAGGTCGCTTTCGGCCAGCTCGTGCAGCAGCAGGCAGGCCCGGCAGCGGCTGTCCCGCTGCGCCAGTTCGCCCAGACCTTCCGTCAGCTGGCCGTACAGGCGGGAGATGTCCCGTATCTGCCGGCGTGCCTGCCGGATGCCCTGCCGGAACGGGTCCGCATCGGGGCGAACCGTGTCCGCCGGGGCGCTGTCCCCGCTCGCGGGCCGGTCGCCGCGTTCGAGGGCGGCCAGCTCCTGCCGGACGAAGTCCGCGTCGATGCGGCGGAAGTCCTGCCCTTCCTGCCCCAGGCTCTCCGGCGTATCCAGATGGCGCAGGGCCAGCCCGCAGACATCGTCCAGGGCGCAGTGGATGGCCCGGCGCATCTTTTCGTCCACCTGATGCTGGACGTGGGCAAAACTGTCCGCATCAGCCGTCAGCCTGTCCTGCAGCACGGCGTCCACGGCTTCCAGGGCCGCTTGCAGAGTGCCCCGGGCCTCGCCCGTGAAACGGGCCAGGGTGGCCTGGCGTTCCTGCAAGGCCTGCCGGGCTTCTTCCCTGAAGGTGATGCGGCCCAGGAAGAAGTCCCGCAGGGCGGCGGGGCTGAAACGGGAACGATAGGGCTGCGGGGCCGTTTCGGGGGGCGTGTCATTGATCGGTGCGGCGGAAGCCGTTCCCAGGTCGGTGGCCCGAGCCTCCACCCAGGCGGCCATGTCGTCCGCGCCGGTGTGCAGGGCATCCCGGATCAGGGCCAGGTCGGCGGCCATGTCCGCCTGCCCGTCATCGAGGTCGGCGATGACGGCATCCAGCAGGCCGCTCGTCTGCAGCTGCCGCAACTCCACGGCCCGTTGCGGGGCTTCCTCGCGCAGGATGGCCATGTTGCGGCGCACACGGGTCTGGAGCAGTTCGGCATAGTCCGCGCCCCGGCTGGTCATGGGGCGCGCCGCCTGCCGCAGTCCGGCCAGCTCCCGCAGGGCCGATTCCAGATCCGCACGGCGCTGGGGATCGTCGGGCGCACCGGCAGCGGCATTGCGCAGATGGCCCAGTATCCTGCCCGTCTGGGCGCTGAAGTCTTCCAGCCCGCGACGGAACTTGCCCTGGGCACGCCAGCTTGCCGGGGTAAGGCTGTCCAGCAGCTTGGCGAACCAGCGCCCCACCGTTTTGGGCGGGCCCGGGATGCGGTCGGTCTGCCGTGTGCCCGGCTCCAGTACTTCCATGCTGTGCCTGCCAAGGCGGCCCATGCCGCCCAGGGCGTCATAGCCGAAATCCGTATCGAGACTGATGTAGCGTGTCTGCGTTGCCTGCACTGGTCCTGGCATGGCGTCCCCCTTCATTATGAATATGGTTGTGAGCGGCGGCGTGACGGCCTTCTCCGGCTATCGCGACCGGGCAGGCGGGCGTGGGATCTCCCGCGGCGGTGATGCCCTGTGGTCGCCTGTGCGGCACGGGGCCGGTGCGGGGCTCTGCATGGCCAAGGAGTTCCGCACAGTTCCTTGGCGGCGCTGTCACCGCTGAGATAGGTCTCCCGGACGCGGAGCTCCGGCCAAAATCGCCCCGGTATATGGTGCCGGAAGACGGCAGCAGGCAGCGGGGCCTTCCCGTCTAGCGGCCCTGCTGCATCACATCGGCCCAGTGGGCCAGGACATCCAGAAAATCTTCCAGCGCGGTGAAGAGCGTCCCTTCCTCGGCTTCGGCCGCCGCCACGCGGGCAAAGGCCATGATCTCCTCACCGTCCAGGCCGAAAAGCGTGTTGCCGCTCTCCCGGCCCAGGCAATGGGCCCGCATCATCCGGGCCATCAGTTCCCTGCCCTGCTCGCCGGCAGGGAGCGTCCCCAGGCGGGCATACAGATAGATGGCGTCCTCGTCGTCCGTGACCTCAAGGTCCACGATGAAGCGGCCGTCGAAGCGCAGGCGGCACAGACCGTCCCCGTTGAATGCCAGGGCGGCCCCGGTCTGGCGTGAAAGCGCGTCCAGCATCTGGTGCGGTGTCATAGTTGCTCCGGTCGTTGAAGATGTGAAGGATGCCTGCCCGGCCTGTCCGTGATGTCTGTACGGGCAGATGCATCAACAGTGCCAGCACTCCCGGCAGGGACAGTGCCCGTGTCATGGCTGTGTTTCGGGACGTCCTGCGCAGGAGAGAGGAAAAAGGGGTGGGAAAAATGCTGTCATGGCCGTCCGCTGGCGTGAACGCCGTTGGCGGCCCGGCCGGGACGGCCTTGCGGGCCGTCCCGGGATACGGGGGTGCCCTCCTTTCGGAGAGCGCGGGAATTTAAAAAATTATCGTTTAAAAACAGATAGTTGTGCTTGTTGTGCACATCTGTGCGCGCATCAGGCATGGCGCAGCAGTTTGGCTGCGAAGGCCGCGGCGCCGAAACCGTTGTCTATATTGAGGACGGCCAGGCCGGGCACGCAGGAGCAGAGCATGCTGTGGAGGGCGGCCATGCCGCCCGCGCCCACGCCGTAGCCCACGGACGTGGGGACGGCCAGCACCGGGCAGGGCACCAACCCGGCCAGCACGCCGGGCAGGGCGCCTTCCATGCCGGCCACGGCGATGATGAGGCGGGTGGCGCGCAGATCCCGGATGTGCGGGGCAAGGCGGTGCAGCCCGGCCACGCCCACATCGGTGAGGAAGCCGCAGTCGTGGCCCCAGAAGCGCAACGCTCCGTAGGCTTCGGCGCCCACGGGGATGTCGGCCGCTCCGGCCGTGACCACCATGATCTCGCCCCGTTCGGGCCACGGCGGGCCCAGCTCCGGCACTTCCCGGCCTTCACCGCCCAGACAGAAAAGACGGCATTGCGCCCAGTAGCGTCCTGCGGGGAATTCGCGTTGCAACAGGGCCCCCTGCGCTTCCGAAGCGCGGCTGACCAGCACGGGGGCGCCGCGAAGGCTGAGGCCGCGCACGGCCCCCACCAGGGCCCCGTCGGTCTTGCCCTGGGCGAAGACGACCTCGCCCAGGCCGGTACGCAGGGCGCGTTCATGATCCAGATGCAGGCCCTGCAGGCTGTCGGCCGCAGTGGCGTCTCCCAGATGCCGCAGGGCCTGTTCCGGCGGGATGTCCCCCCGGGCCACGGCCTGCAGCAGGCTTTCGATAGCTGTATGATCCATCCCCTGCATATAGGGCAAAGGACATCGCTTGTCAGCAGCGGATGGAGGGCCGGTTCCCGCGCTCTTCTTGAGTTTCTGCCGGAATGCCCCTATAGTTATCCGTTGCCCGAATCTTTGCGGGCAATAAATTCCGTGCCTTTTTTCGGAGTGCCCATGCTTGATTATATCCGTTCCAATGCCCAGTCCTTTGGCGTCAAGGTAGCCTTCGCCATCATCATCCTCGTCTTCATGTTCTGGGGCGTCGGCAGCCTGACCGACGGCGGTTCCAGCAATGTGGTGGCCAAGGTCAACGGTGAGGCCATCACGGCCCAGCAGTTCGAGCAGGCCTATCAGCGGGCCGCCGAATACGCCATGCGCAACGATCCCTCCCTGACCCGTGAGGCCCTGGTGCAGCAGAAGCTGGGCCGTCAGGTGCTCAACGAGCTCATCAGCGCCCAGCTGATCCGTCAGGAAGCCGCCCGCGTGGGGATGACCGTGAGCCCTGAAGAGATGCATTATGTGGTCTCCAAGCTGCCCGCGTTCCAGGACGCCCAGGGCAAGTTCGATCCCGAGGCCTACAAGCGCAACATCGAAGCCCAGCGCATGAGCGTGGCCGAATACGAACAGGGCCTGGCGGACAGCATCCTGCGTGACAAGGTGATGCGCACCGTGGCCGGCAGCGCCTGGGCCGCCGGTGACGAAGCCCGCAAGTACTATGATTTCCTCACCCAGCAGCGCACGGTGGAGTACCTGTACCTGCCCGCTGCCGACTTTGCCGCTTCGGTGAAGCCCACCGAGGAAGAGCTCAACGCCTGGTACGAGGCCCACAAGGCCGAGCTGGCCAGCCAGCCCCGCGTGGAAGTGGAATATGTGGCCGTGGCCCCCGAAGGCCTGGTGCGCCCCGAGAGCGTGAGCGCCGAGGCCGCCCTCAAGTGGTATGAAGCCAACAAGCAGCGCTTCCGCCAGCCCGAGCAGGTCAAGGTGGCCCACATCCTGGTGCCCCTGGCGGAGAACGCTCCCGAAGCGGCCGTGAAGCAGGCCATGGAAAAGGCCGCCCGCATCCGCAGCGAGGCGGAAAAGGGCGACTTTGCCGCCGTGGCCAATGCCAACAACGGCCCCAATGCCGCCGGCCCCGGCGGTGAGCTGGGCTGGATCCAGCGCGGCCAGACCGTGAAGCCTTTCGAAGATGCCGCCTGGGCCCTGCAGCCCGGCCAGATCTCCGAGCCCGTGCGCAGCCAGTTCGGCCTGCACATCATCAAGATGGAAGAGCGCAAGGACGCCAGCGTGCAGCCCTTTGCCGAAGTGGAAGCCGAAGTGCGCGCCACCCTGGCCAAGCAGGAA
The DNA here is from genome assembly GCF_050313065.1 of Desulfovibrio sp. SGI.230. Classification (NCBI taxonomy): domain Bacteria; kingdom Pseudomonadati; phylum Thermodesulfobacteriota; class Desulfovibrionia; order Desulfovibrionales; family Desulfovibrionaceae; genus Desulfovibrio; species Desulfovibrio sp. SGI.230. Next base: position 23,568 of record NZ_JBNPKS010000018.1, read on the forward strand.
GGCGTGGAAAAGGTCAACGACGTGCTGGACAGCCTGATCGGTGACAACATCAACAACCGTCCCCTGCAGGAAAGCGCGGCCAGCGTCGGCAGCTACAAGGATGCCGACGGCAAGGAACAGCCCCTGCTCAAGGCCGAACGTACCGGTCTGGTGGGCCAGGCCGAACTGCAGAAGATCCTGGGCATCAGCGACGAGATGGCGGCCAGCCTGATGAAGGCCCCGGCCAACTCCCCTGTGGACACGGCCCTGGAAGCCGGTGACCGCTACCTGGTGGTGCGGGTGCTCACCTCCGAGCCGTCCACCACGCCCACTCTGGACCAGGCCCGCGACCGCGTCATGAAGGCCCTGGTGGCGGAAAAGTCCCTGCAGGCCGCCATGGAAAAGGCCACTGCCATCCGCAAGGCCATGACCGACGGCACGCTGCCCGCTGAAGACGCCGCCCGCGTGCAGAGCGCCGACCTGACCCGCGACGGCGCCTTGGCCGGCTTCGTGCCCAACCCGGCCATGAACCAGGTCATCTTCCGCGCCGCGCCGCAGACCTGGATCGACCAGGCCTTCAGCGTGTACGAGCAGGAAGACAGCAGCAAGTGCGGTGCCCTGCTCTGCCGCGTGACCGCCGTGGAGCAGCCCAAGTCCGACGGCTGGGCCGGCATGGAGAACCTGCTCACCGAGCTGGTGCAGCGCAAGCGTGTGGAAGGCATGTACCAGACCTTCATGCGCATGCTGGAACAGAAGGCCAAGATCGAAGTCTACAACAGCCGCGTGCTGGAAAGCGCCGGTATCTAGGAAAGATAAAGGCTGGGGGAGGAAACCCTCCTCCCCCAAAACCCGCTTATTAAAGGCTGCCCGCAAGGGCAGCCTCTTTTTTATTGTATGACATTGCCGGGCATGACCCGAAGTCACGGGACCATAACTACTCGCGGACGGTTTGCTTTTAGCTTGCGGGAACAGAAAGGCAGAACAGGCGTTGCCGGGCGGCCATGCCGGGTGGACCACGCTTTCTTTTTTCGTGGATGCAGGGGCGGGTCTCCCCCCTCCCGGCGTCCCCTCCTGAGGGGCACTTGCCGGGCCGGGACTTTACTGACAAAATAGCCGTTCCCTGCGGCATTTTTCCCTGATTTTTTCGGGCGCCGTACGTCCCGGAGCAGGGATTGCCCTGTGGGGCAAAACAGCATATGAGCGGTTTTTGGAAGGATGGGGGGAGTTTGAGGGGGGAAGGGAACCTTTTTTCCGCCAGGAAAAGGTTCCCTTCCCCCCTCAAAAAAGCTCCCCTCTCCGCCATCCCTTATCGCATAGGAGGTCACCATGTGTGGCATTATCGGATATGCCGGGCACCGTCCGGCGGTGCCTGTGGTCATCGAAGGCCTGCGGCGTCTTGAATACCGCGGCTATGATTCCGCGGGCGTTGCCTGCGTGCAGCGCGGCGAGCTGTGCATCACCCGTGCCCAGGGCAAGCTTTCCGCCCTTGAGGAAAAGCTGGCCAAGGAGCCTGTTTCCATGGCCACCTGCGCCATGGGCCATACCCGCTGGGCCACGCACGGCGTGCCCGCCGAGCGCAATGCCCATCCCCATGCTTCCAACGACGGCCGCCTGGCCATCGTGCATAACGGCATCATCGAGAACTATCAGGAACTGAAGGAAGAGCTGCTGCAGAAGGGCTATGTCTTCCATTCCGAGACCGACACGGAAGTGCTGGTCAACCTCATCGCCGACTGCCACAAGCAGGAAGCCGACCTGCTCAAGGCCTTTGCCGCGGCCCTGCGCCGGGCCCACGGCGCCTACGCCGTCTGTCTCATGAGCCGTGAATATCCCGGTGAGATCTGGGCCGCGCGCATGTCCGCCCCGCTCATCTTCGGCATCGGCACGGGCGAGCACTTCGTGGCTTCGGACATCCCGGCCTTTTTGCCCTACACGCGCACGGTGGTCTTTCTGGAAGACGGTGAGATCGTGCACGCCACCAATTCCGAGTATGAGATCCTGAGCCTGGCCGACCTTTCTCCCGTGGAGCATGAGCCCCAGACCATCCAGTGGGACATGCAGGCGGCCCAGAAGGGCGGCTACCGCCACTTCATGCTCAAGGAGATCTTCGAGCAGCCCCAGGTCATCGTGGATGGCCTGAGCGGCCGCCTCAACGCCGCGCGTGACACCGTGCTCCTGCCCGAGCTGGACGCCCTGCCCGTACCGCGTCGTCTGCATATCGTGGCCTGCGGCACGTCCTACCATTCCGGCCTTTGGGCGCGGCATCTTATCGAGCCCTGGGCCAAGGTGCCTGTGCAGCTGGAGATCGCTTCCGAGTTCCGCTACCGCGAGAGCCTGCCCCTGGACAAGGACGACATGGTGCTGGTCATCAGCCAGAGCGGCGAGACCGCCGATACCCTGGCCGCCCTGCGCATCGCCCGCGAACACGGCGTGCCGGTGCTGGGCCTGTGCAACGTGGTGGGTTCGTCCATCGCCCGCGAGTCCTCGGCCGTCATCTACACCCAGGCCGGGCCCGAGATCAGCGTGGCCTCCACCAAGGCCATGTGCAGCCAGATGCTGATGCTGGCGCTGGTGGCCCTGTACTGGGGCGGCCGTCAGGGCATCATGGACACGGCGGCCCGCGCCCGCCAGATCGCCCTGCTGGAATCCCTGCCCTCCCAGCTGGATGCCGCCCTGCCCGCCATGCATGAGAAGGCCCGCCAGCTGGCCCGTGCCTATGCCCAGGCCCGCAACTTCTTCTATCTGGGCCGCGGCCACTGCTACCCGCTGGCCCTGGAAGGGGCGCTCAAGCTCAAGGAGCTTTCCTACATCCACGCCGAAGGTTATGCCGCCGGCGAGATGAAGCACGGCCCCATCGCCCTCATCGATCCGGCCTTCCCCACCTTTGCCCTGGCTCTGGGCGACGCCCTCTTCCCCAAGGTGAAATCCAACATCGTGGAAGTGCAGGCCCGTCAGGGCAAGGTCATCGCCCTGACCAATCCGGGCATGGATCTGGCCGTGGACGATGTCTGGGAGATCCCCGCCCTGCCCGCTCCCCTGGCCGGTTTCATGGCCCTGCCCGCCATGCAGCTGTTCAGCTACGAGATGGCCGATTATCTGGGCAAGGACGTGGACCAGCCCCGCAACCTGGCCAAGAGCGTGACCGTGGAATAGAGCCGCTCTTCCTTCCCTGACATATGAAAAAGGACGCCGTGAGGCGTCCTTTTTGCGTTTGGCCCCATGCGTCCACTGGAGCTCAAGAAAACTTTTTTTGCTGGTGGGGGCCCGTTGGGGACCTTCAGCACAAAAAAATCATAGGAGTGGTGCCGCTTGGCACCCTTCAAGATAGAGTGCGTTCGGGGGAGGATGGAGGGCTTTTGGGGAAGGGCCCCTTTTCGCGCCAGTAAAGGGGGATCTTCCCCCAAAAAACGCGCGCCCCTTCCGGGCATTGCCAAAGCATTTTGGCCTGTGGCATAGTATCTGGTGCAAAATTTCACGCCCGCCGGATGCTTGCGCATCGCCCCGTCGCCGTGGACGGGGAAAGGCCGGGCCTGCCTTTTATCGCCATCACGGCACAGCACAGACTACGCAGGAAGCAAGATGATCCAACTGAGCGACAAACCGGTCATTGTGCAGGGCAACACCCTGATGGAACAGGAAGAAGCCGCGGCGCGCGGCATCGACTGCGCCGCTGCCCGTCAAAATACCCTGGCCTGGAACATCCTGGCCGCCCACAACACGGCTGCCGGGGACGACCCCACCCTGCGCCTGCGTTTTGACGCCCTGGCCTCGCACGACATCACCTATGTGGGCATCATCCAGACGGCCCGCGCCAGCGGCCTGGAACGCTTCCCCATGCCCTACGCGCTCACCAACTGCCACAACAGCCTGTGCGCCGTGGGCGGCACCATCAATGAGGACGACCACCTCTTCGGCCTGACCGCCGCCCGCAAGTACGGCGGCATCTTCGTGCCGCCCCATCTGGCGGTCATCCACCAGTACGCCCGTGAAATGATGGCCGGTTGCGGCAAGATGATCCTGGGCTCCGACAGCCACACCCGCTACGGCACCCTGGGCACCATGGCCGTGGGCGAAGGCGGCCCCGAGCTGGTCAAGCAGCTGCTGGGCAAGACCTACGACGTGGCCCGTCCCGAAGTGGTGCTGGTCTGGCTGGAGAACGCTCCCCGTCCCGGCGTGGGCCCGCAGGACATCGCCATCGCCCTCATCGGCGCCGTGTTCAAGAACGGCTTCGTCAAGAACCGGGTCATGGAATTCGCCGGCCCCGGCGTGGCGGGCCTTTCCGTGGAATACCGCTGCGGCATCGACGTCATGACCACCGAGACCACCTGCCTGTCCTCCATCTGGACCACGGACGACAAGGTGCGCGATTACCTGGCCATGCACGGCCGCGCCGACGATTACACCGAGCTGCGTCACGACAAGCCCGCCTGCTTCGACCGCTGCATCCGCGTGGACCTGTCCGCCATCGAGCCCATGATGGCCCTGCCCTTCCATCCCAGCAACGCCTATCCCGTGGCCGAAGTGGTGCGCCATGCCGACGAGCTGTTCGCCGCCGTGGAAGAAGAGGCCCGCAAGCAGTTCGGCAAGGCCGGTGAAGGCCTGAAGCTGCGCGACAAGATCCATGACGGCGGCGTCTGGGTGGATCAGGGCATCATCGCCGGTTGCGCGGGCGGTTCGTTCGAGAACTGCTGTATGGCCGCCTCCATCCTGGACGGCCGGAGCACCGGCTGCGGCGAGTTCTCGCTCTCCGTCTATCCCGCCAGCGAACCCCAGGCCATCGCCCTGGTGCGCAACGGCGCCGCTGCCAAGCTCATGGCCGCCGGTGCGGTCATCAAGAACGCCTTCTGCGGTCCCTGCTTCGGCGCGGGCGACACGCCGGCCCACGGTGCCCTGTCCATCCGCCACTCCACCCGCAACTTCCCCAACCGCGAAGGCTCCAAGCCCGGCAACGGCCAGATCTCTGCCGTGGCCCTCATGGACGCCCGCTCCATCGCCGCCACCGCCGCCAACGGCGGCCGCCTGACCCCGGCCACGGAACTGGATTGGGACAAGCTGGCCGTGGACACTACCTACACTTTCGATGCGGGCATCTACCAGCGCCGCGTCTACAACGGTTTCGGCAAGGCCGATGCCGCCGCGGAACTCAAGCGCGGTCCCAACATCGCCGACTGGCCGTCCATGAGCCCCCTGCCGGAGAACCTGGTGCTGCCGCTGGCTTCGGTCATCACCGACCCCGTGACCACCACCGACGAGCTCATCCCCTCGGGCGAGACCTCGTCCCTGCGTTCCAACCCGCTCAAGCTTTCCGAGTTCACCCTGTCGCGCAAGGATCCCGCCTATGTGGGCCGCGCCAAGGACGTGCAGGCCATGGAAAAGGCCCGTCTGGCCGATCCTGCCGATGCCGCCCTGCTGGCGAAGCTGGAAGGCATGCTGGCCCCCCTCAAGGCCGCGCAGCCTGAGGTCTATGCCGCAGTGCTGGGCGCCGGTCTGAAGGACACCGGCATCGGTTCCACCATCTTCGCCCTCAAGCCCGGTGACGGCTCCGCCCGCGAACAGGCCGCTTCCTGCCAGAAGGTGCTGGGCGGCTGGGCCAACGTGGCCGCCGAATACGCCACCAAGCGCTACCGCTCCAACCTCATCAACTGGGGCATGCTGCCCCTGCTGGCCGATGCCGCTCTGGCGCAGAAGCTCAGCGTGGGCGACTGCTTCGTCCTGCCCGGCATCCGTACCGCCGTGGAACAGGATGCCGCCGGCATCACCGGCTGGCTGGTGAGCGCTGCCGGGGCCGTAGAGGCTGTGGAACTGCGCCTGGGCGACCTGACCGCCGACGAACGCCAGATTATTCTGGACGGCTGCCTCATCAACTTCTACAACCACAACTAACGCTGCGGGACGAGACCGCCGCGTCGCCATCTGGAAAGGGGCCTCACCGGGAGGCCCCTTTTTCTTTGTGGGGCCCTCCCCTCTTTGCCAAAGTATTTTTCTGTATTCCATCAGGTGGAACGTCCGCAGGGCACTCTCGATCCTGCCGCCGGGGCGCGTTTCTTGCCTGCCCTTCCCACACATATGCCAACACGGGCAAGGGACAGCTCCGGCGGCCCTGCGGCTGCCCGGCCTGACAGCCGCGACGGCGGGAGCTCCCTTGCGAGACGGGGAACTCCCGCCTATGTTTTTTAGAGTGGGAGGGAGCGTAGCCTCTTCCTCCAAACATCCTTCCAGACCATCAGGCATGAAAAAAGGACGGCCCTCGCGGGCCGTCCTTGTCGTCTTCGTTATCGTACGGCAGCCTTACAGGCTGGCAGCCACCTTGCGCAGCAGGCGGGCCAGCTGGTTGGTGAAGCCGGATTCGTTGTCGTACCAGATGATGAGCTTGGCCATGGTGCCGTCCATGACCTGGGTGGACAGGGCGTCCACGACGCCGCCGTGGGTGCTGCCCTTGAAGTCGATGGAGACCAGGGGCTCGTCGCAGTAGCCCATATTGTCGTGCAGGGCGCCGTCATGGGCGGCCTTGAGGGCGGCATTGATCTCTTCGGCGGTGGCGGGCTTTTCCAGCTCGCAGGTCAGGTCCACCAGGGAGATGTCGGGGGTGGGCACGCGCACGGCCATGCCGTCCAGCTTGCCCTTGAGGGCGGGCACCACCAGGGCCAGGGCCTTGGCCGCGCCGGTGGAAGTGGGGATCATGGACACGCAGGCGGCGCGGGCACGGCGCAGGTCCTTGTGGGAACCGTCCAGGATACGCTGGCTCATGGTGTAGGAGTGGATGGTGGTCATCAGGCCGTGACGGATGCCGAAGGCATCGTTGAGGACCTTGGCCACGGGAGCCAGACAGTTGGTGGTACAGGAGGCAGCGGAAAGCACGGTATGGGCGGCGGCATCGTAGATGTCGTCATTGACGCCCATGACGATGGTGGCGTCGGCTTCCTTGCAAGGGGCCGAGACCACGACCTTCTTGGCGCCGCACTGCAGGTGCTGGGCGGCGTCCTCGCGTTTTTTCAGGGTACCGGTGGTCTCCACGGCGATGTCGATGCCAAGGCGGGCCCATTCCCATTCGCCGGTCTTGCAGCGGGTGACTTCGATATGACGGCCGTTGATGATGATGCCGTTGTCGTCATGATCGACGGTGCCGGGGAAAATACCGTACACCGAGTCGTATTTGAAAAGGTGGGCCAGCGAAGCATTGTCGGCGCGGGCGTTGATGGCGGTGATGCGGATGTCTTCCGAGTCAGCCAGCAGACGCAGCAGATAACGACCGATGCGGCCAAAGCCGTTCATCCCCAAAGATACGGACATGTTGCGCTCCTTCACGCGAGAGAGATGGAAAACGCCGCCTCCCCGGTGGAGGCGGCGTGAGATACTGGTTTAGGCCTTGCCGGAAGATCCCATGACGTTGCGGATCTTGTGGGCGACCATATCCTTGACGGCCTGTCGCGCGGGTTTCAGGTACGCGCGGGGGTCGAAGGCTTCGGGATGTTCCACCAGATACTGGCGGATGGAGGCGGTCACGGCCAGACGGATGTCGGTATCCACATTGATCTTGCACACGCCCATGCCGGCAGCCTTGCGCAGCATGTCTTCCGGCACGCCGCGGGCGCCGCCCACCTGGCCGCCGAACTTGTTGCAGGCTTCCACGAATTCCTGGGGCACGCTGGAGGCGCCGTGCAGCACCAGCGGATAGCCGGGCAGGCGCTTGCCGATCTCTTCCAGGCGTTCGAAGTCCAGCTTGGCTTCGCCCTTGAACTTGTAGGCACCGTGGCTGGTGCCGATGGCCACGGCCAAGGAGTCGCAGCCCGTGCGTTCCACGAAGTCCACGGCCTGGTCGGGATCGGTGTACACATGGTCGGCATTGCTCACATGCTCTTCCACACCGGCCAGCTTGCCCAGTTCGGCTTCCACCCAGATGCCGCGCGGGTGGGCGTATTCCACCACCTGCTTGGTCAGGGCGATGTTTTCTTCATAGGGCAGGTGCGAGCCGTCGATCATCACGGAGGTGAAACCGCCGTCGATACAGTCGCGGCACAGTTCGAAGCTGGAGCCGTGGTCCAGATGCACCACCACGGGCACGGAAGGATCCTCGGCCAGGGCGGCTTCCACCAGCTTCATGAGGTATTTCTGCCCGGCATAGCTGCGCGCGCCCGAAGAGACCTGAAGGATCACGGGGGATTTTTCCTCCGAGGCGGCCTGCATGATGCCCTGCACGATTTCCATGTTGTTGACGTTGAACGCGCCCACAGCATACCGGCCCGCATAGGCGGCGGCGAACATTTCCTTAGGCCCGATAAGCGGCATGGATTCCTCCTGCACCAGGTGCGATACGACACTGCGCGCACCATGCGCGAGTGTGGGATAAAATGGGAAGGCGGACAGAAAAAGCCTGTCCGGCCGGCCTGTCTGATGTATCGGCGGCCGCCGTCTGATCCGGCAGGGATGCATGCCGGAAGGACTGTTGTGGGGCAGCCGCAACGAAGCGATTCATTATATAAAAAAAAGCCCCAAAGGGGAATGACTTTGGGGCGGTCGTGGAAAAATTCATAAAATCGGCACCCGCAGGGGCCGTATGCTGTCTAGGAAAGCAGCATGTCCTCCAGACTGCGCAGGCTTTCGTGGTCCGTGAACTCGAAACGCAGGGGCGTCACGGTGATATAGCCGCGATTGAGCAGGTCCTTGTCCGAACCGGCGTTGATGGTGTGCGGCGGGATCTCGCCTTCCAGCCACCAGTAGGGTTCGCCGCGCGGATCCTTGCGTTCGGCGTAGGCGTTCTTCCACACGGCGCTGGTCTGCGGGCAGATGCGCAGGCCCTTGGCCTCGGACAGCGGGCCGCGGGGATAGTTGACGTTGATGACGCGGCGGTGGGGCACCTTTGTCCAGTCGATGCGCGCGGCCAGCTCCACGGCGTGGCGGGCGATGGAATCCATGTCCGGGTGGCCGCCGCCGGCATCGCAGGAGAGCGCCATGCTGGGCAGGTCTTCATGGGCGGCTTCGGTGGCGGCGCCCACGGTACCGGAATAGAGGATGTCCGGGCCCACGTTGCTGCCCGCGTTGATGCCCGAGATGACCATGTCGGGCCGCTTTTTCAGCAGGTTGCCCAGGGCCAGCTTCACGCAGTCCGTGGGGGTGCCGTACAGGCCCAGACCTTCGAAGTCGGGTTCCTCGATCTTGTGGGCACGCAGGGGATCGAAAAAGGTCAGGGAATGGCCCACGCCGGACTGCTCATGCATGGGGGCCACCACATGCACGGTATGCCCGGCTTCGCGCAGGGCCCGGTACATGGCACGCAGGCCCTCGGCCCGGATGCCGTCGTCGTTGGTCAGGAGGACACGCATTTGACAATACCTCTGAAACAAGGGAATCTTTATGGATAAACAGGCCCCCGCGGGCCTGCGGGGATACCCCGGGACCTCAGAACATACAAGACAGGCGGCCTTTGGCCGCAGAGTCAGGATATATGCAAAAAGGCATTTTCGTCAAAGACATGGCGGCCCCCAACGAAGCGGAAGGCGTCTTCGTCATCACGCTGGCCGCACAGGGCAGCTCGCGCAACGGGCCGTACTGGCGGCTCGTGCTGGCCGACGCCAGCGGCAGCGTGGAGGCCAAGATCTGGTCGCCCCTGAGCGCCTCTTTCCCCGCCCTGCATACGGGCAGCTTCTTCTATGCCCACGGCCGGGTGAGCACCTTCCGCGACCAGCTCCAGTTCACGGTGGAGGAAGGCCGCCTGCTTTCGCCGGAAGAAGGCGCGGCCCTTGATCTGGCCGACTTCATGCCCGCCAGCCCCTACCCGCTGGATGCCATGATGGACGAGCTCATGGCCCTGATTCGCGAGGAGTTCCGCTACAAACCCTGGCGCAAGCTGGTGGACGGCGTGTTCAAAAATGAAGAGCTGCGCGAGGCCTTCCGCACCTGCCCGGCGGCCAAGGGCGTGCACCATGCCTATGCGGGCGGCCTGCTGGAGCATACTCTGAGCGTCTTCAAGCTCTGTCGCCGTCTGGCCGACCAGTATCCCGAGCTGGACCGCCAGACCCTGCTGGCCGGGGCCCTGTTCCACGACTTCGGCAAGATCCGCGAATTTTCCGGCGGCATCGCCAACGATTATACCGACGAGGGCCGCCTGCTGGGGCATCTGGAGATCTGCGTGGAGATGCTGGCTCCCTATCTGGAAAAATCGGGCCTGGAGCCCGAGTTGCAGCGCCATCTCAAGCATCTGGTCCTGAGCCACCACGGTACGCTGGAATTCGGGGCCGTGCGCGTGCCGCAGACCGCCGAGGCCCTCGTGCTGCACTATGCGGACAACATCGACGCCAAGATGGCCCAGTGCCGGGGCCTGTTCGCCCAGCTGGGCGAAGGCGAGAGCTGGACGCCCTATCAGGCCACCCTGGGCCGGGCCATGCACCGCTGCGCGCAGACGCCGGTGGAAGAAAAAGTCGAAAAGAAGCCCCGCGCCTCCCGGAAGTCTTCCGGGGAGGACGGGATGCTCTCCCTGCTGTGAGGCTGCCATGTTCATCACATTCGAAGGCATAGAAGGTTCGGGCAAGACCACGGCCCAGCAGCTGCTGGCCCTGGAACTGGAAAAGCGCGGCCACGACGTGCTGCTGACGCGCGAACCGGGCGGCTGCGGTCTGGGGCGCGCCCTGCGTCCCATCCTGCTGGACGCCCGCAATTCCGGCCTGTGCAACCGGGCCGAGCTCTATCTCTTCCTGGCCGACAGGGCCCAGCATGTGGCCGAGATCATCCGTCCGGCGGTGGAAGCCGGACAGATCGTCATCTGCGACCGCTATACCGACTCCACCCTGGCCTATCAGGGCTACGGCCGCGGCCGTGATCCCGACCGTCTGCGCCGGGCCAACGATCTGGCCACCGGCGGCCTGCAACCGGATCTGACCCTGCTCTGCGACCTGCCCGTGTCCGTGGGGCTGGAGCGCGCGGGCCTGCGCAACCGGCGCGAGGGCACGGTGCTCTCCGAAGGCCGTTTCGACAGCGAGAGCCTCAATTTTCACGAGCGCGTGCGCCAGGGCTATCTGACCATCGCGGCGGAAGAGCCCGACCGCATCGCCATCATCGACGCATCGCAACAGCCCGAGGACGTGGTGCTGCAATGCCTCTCCGCCGTGGAGCGGCATCTGAAGCAGCGCGGCAGCGGGCTGGAATAAGACGTAAGGATATTGCCATGAGCGAACTGTATACCGTCACCGCCGAGGAAGGCCGCCTGCGCTTCCTGCCCCGTACCGATGCCGCCCTGGAACAGGCCGTGCTGGACGAGAGCCCCCTGCCCGGCTGCGAATTCGTTTCCCGCCTGGGCGATCCCGGGCTGCTGCATTGCGTGGTCTTCCGTCATGAGCAGAAGCCCGGCGGCGTCTTCGTGGTGGAAGACGACAACGGCCTGCTCTTCGCGGCCGTGGCCGAGACCAACCTTGCCTATGCCATGGCTCTGGGCCGCCTGGGCAAGATGATCTCCTATGCGCGCTACAGTGCCGACATCTTTGCCGAAAACATGCTGGACGACGATGACTGATCCCCTGAGAGCCCGTAACCGGCTGGGCGTGGTCTTCTTCCCCGCCTTCGACTGGGCCATCTCCGCCACCCATCCCGAGCGTGAGGAGCGTCTGCTCTACACCCGCGACCAGCTGGCGGAAGAAGGCCTGTTCGACATCCCCGGCATCACCGAGTACCGCCCGGAGCTCGCCACCAACGCCCAGGTGGAGCGCGTGCATTTCTGTCTGCCCTCCACCGGCGCCGTGGTCACCGATTCGCACCGGGCCTCGGCGGGCGGGGCCATCACGGCCGCCCGTCTGGTCATGGAGAAGAAGGAAGACAAGGCCTTTGCCCTGGTGCGTCCTCCGGGACACCACGCCATGCGCGTGACCCACGGCAACCGCGGTTTCTGCAACATCAACAACGAAGCCGTGATGGTGGAGTACATCCGCGACCACTATCCGCATCCCACGGGGCGGCCCCTGCGCATCGCCATCGTGGATACGGACGTGCACCACGGCGACGGCAGCCAGGACATCTTCTGGAACGACCCGAACACCCTGTTCATCTCCCTGCATCAGGACGGCCGCACCCTCTATCCGGGCACGGGCTTCCCGCAGGAATGCGGCGGGCCGGGCGCGCTGGGCCGCACCATCAACATCCCCCTGCCGCCCGAGACCTCGGACGAGGGCTACCTTTACGCCATCGAGCACGCCGTGCTGCCCATGCTGGCGGACTTCAAGCCCGATCTGGTCATCAACTCCGCCGGGCAGGACAACCACTTCACGGATCCGCTGGCCAACATGAAGCTCTCGGCCCAGGGCTATGCGGCCCTCAACCGCGCCCTGAACCCGGACATCGCCGTGCTGGAAGGCGGCTACGCCATCCGCGGCGCCCTGCCCTATGTGAATCTGGGCATCTGTCTGGCGCTGGCCGGCCTGGACGCGGGCGACATCCGCGAGCCCCAGTGGCGGCCCGAGAGCACCCGCCAGAAACAGAAGATCAGCGACTACATCGCCCGCCTTTGCGACGGCCTGCTGGAGCTGTACCACAACCCGCCGTCCGTGCCGCAGGAAGGCGAGGAAGAGAACGGCTGGTGGACGCGGCGCAAGCATATCTTTTACGATACGGACATGCTGCGCGAGAGCCAGCGCGAAAGCTGGCGCCTGTGCCCGGACTGCTCCGGCCTGGGCTGCTTTGAGACCAGCTCCGAGCGCGTGGCCCGCTCCCTGTGCCTGCTCATCCCCCGCCACGCCTGCCCCCGCTGCCGCGCCGAGGCCGAGGCCCGCGCCGCGGCGGCCCGCAAGGCCGGCCTCCACGCCCACGTGCTGGTGCTGGATGGCGACGCCGCGCTGAAATAGGCCGTTGGAACAAAGCTCGTCACCGGATACTGGCC
>NZ_JBNPKS010000019.1:0-33906 GCF_050313065.1 Desulfovibrio sp. SGI.230
AATTATAAAAATAGACAATAGAATAGATGAAGTTTGCAAAAAAGAGTAGGAACAGGCTCAGGGCAAGAAAATCATTGGTAGACTGGCGCATATAAAAAAGGGTGTTATGGGGAATTTTATTTATCACTGTGCTGTCCGAGACAAAGGCACTATAGGCGCAGACCTGTGAGGAGACAATAGATGAAACTGCTTTCCCTGATTGTTCCGGTCCTCAACGAAGAAGAGGCCGTCCCACTGTTTTACGAGGCCGTGCAGGAAGTCCTGCGTGATGAGCCCTATGAGCTGGAGATTCTGTTTGTCGATGATGGTAGTACGGACAAAACACTGGAGATCATCGAAGGGCTCCATGTCCGGGATTCGCGTGTCCGCGGCATCTCCTTTTCGCGCAACTTCGGCAAGGAACTGGCATTGGCCGCAGGATTGCAGGCGGCCAGAGGGGATGCTGTGGTGCCCATGGACGTGGATTTGCAGGATCCGCCGACCCTGCTGAAGCAGTTTCTGCGTCTGTGGGAACAGGGCTATGAAACGGTCATAGGTGTACGCTCCCGACGTGATGCGGACAGCTGGGCAAAGCGTGTAAGCGCCGGGCTGTTCTACCGGCTGTTTAGCCGGTTGACCAAGGGGCGGGTCGTCCCCAATGCGGGGGATTATCGGCTCATGGATCGGGTCGTGGTGGATGCTCTGAACGCCTTGCCCGAACGTGTACGTTTCACCAAGGGCTTGTATGGCTGGGTGGGCTTCCGCAGTGCCATTGTGGAATATGAGCGTCCGGCCCGTGTAGCTGGCAGTAGCAAATGGCCGGGATGGAAGCTGTGGAACTTTGCGCTGGATGGCATCACTTCCTTCAGTACGCTGCCGTTGCGCCTGTGGAGCTATCTGGGAATGGTCGTGGCTCTGGCAGGCTTTTTCTATGCCGGATATCTTGTTTTCAAGACATTAGTCTGGGGGGTGGATGTGCCGGGCTATGCATCGCTGATGGTCGTGACCTTGTGCCTTGGCGGCCTGATATTGTGCTCTCTGGGGATCGTTGGGGAATATCTCGGACGTGTGTTTCAAGAGGTCAAGGGGCGGCCCCAGTATGTCATCCGGCGTCGCATCGGCTTGGGGGACAGCGGGAAAAAGCCATAGTAAAAAATTTTTTGAAATTTTTTTCAGGAAATTTTTCCGGAGGCTGCCGAAAAATGTGATGGCGCAGAGCTGCCGGAAATGTGCAGGCTGAAAAACTTTGTCACATTGATGATAGAGATTTCTGGACGCATATCGATTCTGATTCACAATGTACTTTTGACGTAGTAACACAAAAAAATAAAGTATATTTTGCATCATATACAGTTTTATGATGTTCATTTGTTTGGCTTGTTCGTTATTTCTTAAAGTGTATGGAAAGTCTTTTGACTGTTTGTGTGAACAGTCATGGCGGGACTATGTGCATTGCGTAACAAAGTGCGCGTTTTTCCGTGTAAAACCGGCGTAAAGCAGAGCCCGGCCCTTTGCAGCGATGGTGAAAGCGTGCTAGCGTGTTTTTGTGCCATCCGCTGTGGCACGGGCATTCCGGCCGGATGCAGAGGGCTGTCCGGGCGGAAGATATCAACGAGAGGACAGGGGCGAGCCCCGGGAGGATGGAAAAGTGGAGCTTTACAAGCTGTTGGAAACCTTTAACGGATTTTTGTGGTGTCCGGTCATGCTGGTGCTGCTGGTAGGCACGGGCATCTATCTGAATATAGCGCTGCGCTTTTTCTCCTTCCGCAACTGGGTACGAGCTTACAAGTGCCTGTGGCAGGGGCGGTCCCATCAGTCCGAACACGGCGAGATCTCGCCATGGAATGCCCTCATGACTGCTCTGGCCGCAGATATCGGTACCGGTAACGTAGTGGGCGTGGCCCTGGCCATCGCCGTGGGCGGCCCCGGCGCCCTGTTCTGGATGTGGGTCACGGCCCTGGTGGGTATGATGACCAAGTTCAGCGAAGTGCTGCTTTCCGTGCACTTCCGCGAAAAGACCCCCGCCGGCAACTGGGTGGGCGGCGCCATGTACTTCATCAAGAACGGCCTGGGCCCCAAATGGGTCTGGCTGGGCACCTGCTTTGCCGTGTTCGGCATCTGCGCCTGTATCGGTACGGGCGGCATGGTGCAGGCCAAGGCCATCACCGACAATATCTCCGGCACCTTCGGCCTGCCCACGTGGCTGTGCGGCCTGATCCTGGTGGGCCTGTGCGTGGCCGTGCTGCTGGGCGGCGTGCGCCGCATCGGCGCCGTGGCGGGCAAGATCGTGCCCTTCATGGCCATCATGTATGTCTTCATGTGTCTGCTCATCATCGGCATGAACATCGAAAAGGTCCCCTCCGTGTTCTGGTGGGTGATCTCCGACGCCTTCCAGCCCACGGCGGCCACCGGCGGTTTTGTGGGCGCCACGGTGATGATGGCCATCCGTCAGGGCATGGCCCGCGGTATCTTCTCCAACGAAGCCGGCCTGGGTACCGCTCCCATGGCCCACGCGGCCTCCACGGCCGAGACCCCGCTGGTGCAGGCCTCCATCGGCATGCTCGACGTCTTCATCGATACCATCATCGTCTGCAGCATGACGGGCTTCGTGATCCTGGTGACGGGCACCTGGACCGCCGGTTCCTCCGCCGCCAGCATGATGACCTCCATGGCCTTCGAACAGGCGCTGCCCGGTGTGGGCCAGTTCGCGGTCACCATCTGTCTGACTTTCTTCGCCTTCACCACCATCCTCGGCTGGTGTGTGTACGGTGAACGCTGCGCCATCTACCTGTTCGGCGACCGGGCCCAGATGGTCTTCCGCCTGGTGTACTGCCTGGCGGTGGGCGTGGGTTCCGTCCTGGCCCTGGATGCCGTGTGGCTCCTGGCCGATACCTGCAACGCCCTTATGGCGCTGCCCAACCTTACCGGTGTCCTGCTGCTGAGCCCCGTGCTGTTCAAGATCGTACGGGACGAGGTGGCCCGGGACGACCGTTTCGTCGTGTAGGCAACCGGGGGGCGGGCCCCGGGCCCGCCCCTTTGCAACATATTCCATGACATAGCCTGAGGAAGGCAGCCTTCGGGCCGGCGCTCTCCGTCATCGGGGAGCGGGTCTTGGCGCTCACCCTGAAAACGGCCTTTTCCATGGAAAAAGACCGGCAGGGAGAAGGCTGCGGAGCTGGCAAGGGCGCAGCGGCGTCTCCGTGACGGTCCGGCATGACGGACTGCCGGCCGGGACGCCGGAGGCTCCCATCCCGTTCACCTTTTGGAAGAGGGGCAAGGCATTGCAAAAACGTTACCTTTCCATCGCCATCCTGACGGCCGTCCTGGCCGTGACGGGGATCGCCGGCTATCTGCTGCCGGCGGGCCCGGTCGCGGGGGACAAGGAACCTGCCACGCGTCGCATCCTGTTCGACAATGCGGGCGGTCCCGTGGTCTTCGACCATCAGAAGCACAGCCGTCTGCTCAAGGAAGATTGCGCCACCTGCCACCACGAGAGCCTGCAGAAGACGCCCGACAAGGCCATGGCCTGTGCCAGCTGCCACGGCGTGGCCCTGGACGATGCCTTCAAGGCGGGGCATGCCAAGAGCTATCCGGCGGAAAGCTGTGTGACCTGCCACCATTACGAACTGGCGGCCAAGGACTGGGGGCACCAGCAGCACAGCGAGGACTTTGGCGTGGACTGCACCTCCTGCCACCATGCCGACACGAACATCGAGCCCGAACCGCAGAGCTGCGCCAACTGCCATGAGGCCGGGGCCCGGCCCACCAACAAGGCTGCCGAGCCCGGCACGCCGCCGGTGCTGGCCGATGCCGTGCACGCGCGCTGCGCGGCCTGCCATCAGGATCTGTTCGGCAAGGCCAAGAACTGCGCTTCCTGCCATGAGCTGAAGCCCACGCGCAAGGATGAGACTGCCGTGAAGGGCAAGGTGAACGCCCTGTATGCCGACTGCACGGTCTGCCATGTGAAGAAGACGCCGGACAAGCTGATCCCCGGCCGTATGGACGCCTTCCACGGCCAGTGCATGGGCTGTCATGAAAAGCTCGGCAAGGGCCCCTTCGGCAAGGACAAGTGTGCCCAGTGCCATACCAAGTAGTGAGGCGGGTATGAAAGAAGTATTCCAGATGTTGAAGGACCCGCGTTTCCACCTGGTGTACGGGGTGACGCAACGCTACAGCAACGGCCCGGAACCGCGCCGCGTGCGCCTCAACCGCGAGGGCTACAAGCTCGTGGAAGGCGTGACCAAGAAAGCCCTGGTCTACCCGCGCATGCGCCTGGCGGTGCATCCTTCGCCGCTCAAGGGGGACGCGTTCTCGCCCATCTTCGGCCGCATCACCGACGTGACCGAGCGCAGCCTCTTCGTGGAGGCCATCGAGCCCGACGAGGCCCTGCGCGCCCTGGCCGACGGCGTGGAGAAGGTGGACCTGATCAATGACGAACGCACGGGCCAGGAACTGGCCGTGCTGCTCAAGAGCCTGGGCCTGAACACCAAGAGCCTGGGCCAGCAGTGCGAGACCCTGATCATCAACGGCCTCAACCCCGACCCCGGCGTCACCTGGGCCGAGCCCATGCTGCTGACCCACCAGGGCACGCTGCGGGCCGGTCTGGCCGTGCTGCGCCGCCTTTCCCCGGCCAAACGCATCCTGCTGGCCGTGCCGCGCGAGATGCACCTGCACTTCGACGACGTGGAAGTGGTGCGCGTGACGGCCCGCTATCCGGCCAGCGTCGATGCCCTGCTGGGCAAGAGCGTCACCGGCAAGGAAAAGCCCGAAGGCGTGGGCGTGGTGGGGCTCCACAATGTCTGGAGCCTGGGCCGCGTGGCCCGCACGGGCCTGCCGCTCATCGAGTCGGTCATCACCCTGGGCAGCTACACCCACTCCGGCAACTATATCGTCAAGGAAGGCAGCATGCTGGGCGAGCTGCTGGAATTCGCCCACATCAAGCTCAACAGCGGCGACACCCTGGTTCGCGGCGGCCCGCTGCGCGGCGAGAGCATCGACCGCCTGGACCGCAGCATCACCAAGGGGGCCACGGGCGTCTTCGTGGTGGAGGCCGGTACCGTGCCGCCCATGGAAGGCCACAGCCCCTGCATCAACTGCGGCGCCTGCGTGCTGATCTGTCCCGCGCGCCTGAGCCCCAGCATGCTGAGCCGCAACGCGGAATTCGCCCTGCACGAGCGCTGCCGCGACGAACACGTGGACTGCTGTCTGGAATGCGGCCTGTGCGGTTATGTCTGCATCGCCCGCCGTCCGGTCCTGCAATACATCCGTCTGGCCAAGCACAAGCTGGCCCAGGCCGATGAGGCCCGCCGTCTGAAAGAACGGGAGCTGCGTCCCGCGGCGCAGCCTGCCGCCGAAGCCAAGGAAGGAGAAAACTGATGCCCGCTGCCGCTCAATCTTCCGTTTTGCTGGCCATGAGCGCCCCGCCGTACTGGCATTGCGGGCGCACCGTGCGCCGCCAGAGCCTGATGACCCTCGCGGCCCTGCTGCCTGCCGTCATCGGGGCCGTCTGGACCTGGGGCCTGCCCGCCGTACGCGTCATGTCCCTGTGTGTGGCCGTGGCCGTGCTCACCGAGGCCGCCTGCCAGAAACTCATGGGCCGCGAGCTGGCCATCGACGACTACACGGCCGTCTGTTCCGGCCTGCTGCTGTCCTTCATGCTGCCGGCCGACGCCCCCTGGTGGATCGCGGTCATGGCGCCGCTCATCGCCATCAGCCTGGGCAAGATGGCCTTTGGCGGTCTGGGCGCCAACCCGGTCAACACCTCCGTGGTGGGCTGGGCCGTGCTCTTCGTCTCCTTCCCCCTGTTCATGGAACCCAATGCCGTGCAGCTCAACGCCGCGTCCATGGTGGACCCGCTGGTGCGGCTCAAGTTCTTCGGCTGGGCCGATGCCGGCAGCATCCCCCTGCAGGACCTGCTGCTGGGCCAGCAGATCAACGGCCTCGGCGCC
The DNA here is from genome assembly GCF_050313065.1 of Desulfovibrio sp. SGI.230. Lineage (NCBI taxonomy): Bacteria > Pseudomonadati > Thermodesulfobacteriota > Desulfovibrionia > Desulfovibrionales > Desulfovibrionaceae > Desulfovibrio > Desulfovibrio sp. SGI.230. Next base: position 5,928 of record NZ_JBNPKS010000019.1, read on the forward strand.
GGGCAGGTGGGGGCGCTCTTCCTGGGCGGCTCCCTGCTGGCGGCCCGCGGCATCATCCGCTGGCAGATCGCCCTGGGCTTCTTTGCCGGGGTGGCCGGCCTGGCCGCGCTCTTCTGCATGAGCAGCCCCGCCACCGACGCCTCGCCCCTGTTCCATCTGTGCACGGGCTCGGTCATGCTGGGCGGTTTCTTCCTCATCACCGATCCGGCCAACGCGCCGTCGCGCCCCCTGCCCATGTTCCTATACGGCCTGCTGGGCGGCGCGCTGGTGATGACCATCCGCAAGTACGGCATCTACCTTGACGGTGTGCCCTTTGCCATCCTGCTGGCCAATCTGGTGGCCCCGCTGCTGGATTCCATCCGGCCCAAACCTTTTGGAGTGCGCTAGCCATGGCCGATATCCTGCGAATGATCGTCGTCCTGTCAGCCCTGTGCGGCCTTTCGGGCTTTGCCCTGTCCTACCTCAAGATGGTCACTGCGCCCGTCATCGAGGAACAGGTGCTGACCTATGTGCAGGGACCGGCCATTGCCGGGGTGTTCACTGATATCGACAACCAGCCCATCGCCGACCGCAAGGCCTTCGAGACCGAGAAAGGCCGGGTGCTGGTCTTTCCCGCCATGCGTGACGGGAAGCTGGTGGGCGTGGCCCTGGAAGCCAAGGGCAAGGGCTACGGCGGTGACGTGGGCGTGATGGTGGGCTTCAATGTGGCCAACGACACGCTGGCGGGCATCGGCACCACCACCCTCAAGGAAACGCCCGGTCTGGGCATGCGTATCGCGGAGCCCGGCTTCACCGGGCAGTTCAGGGGCATCGCCGCGCCGGTGGGCCTCAAGAGCCAGGGGGGCAGCATCGACGGCATCTCCGGCGCCACCATCTCCTCTTCGGGTGCGGTGACGGCCGTGAACCTGGCCGCCGAGGCCTACAAGGCCCTCAAGCCTGAAATCCTCAAGACCTGGGGCAACAAATAAGGAGCCGGCCATGAGCAGCGTCATGCAAGAATTCACCAAGGGGCTGTGGAAGGACCTGCCGCCCTTCCGGCTGGTGCTTGGTCTGTGTCCCACGCTGGCGGTCACCAACTCCGCCAACAACGGCCTGGGCATGGGTGCGGCGGTCATCTTCGTGCTCGTGCTCTCCAACATGATCATTTCCATGGTGCGCGGCATCATCCCCAAGAAAGTGCGCATCGCCTGCTTCATCGTCATCGCGGCCTCGCTGGTGGTGGCGGTGGAACTGCTCATGCAGGCCTATGCCTATCCGCTCTACCAGCAGCTGGGCATCTTCGTGCCGCTCATCGTGGTGAACTGCATCATCCTGGCCCGCGCCGAGGCCTTCGCCGCCAAGAACGGCGTGGCCGCCTCGGTGGCCGACGGCCTGGGCATCGGTCTGGGCTTCACCATGTCGCTGACCTTCCTGGGCTCGCTGCGCGAGATCCTGGGCAACGGCACCTGGTTCGGCCACCCGGTCATGTGGGACGGCTTCCAGCCGTTCGCCATCATGGTGCAGGCCCCCGGCGCCTTCATCTGCCTGGGCCTCATCCTGGCCACCATGAACGTCATCAATGTCTGGCAGGCGCGCCGCAAGGGCGGCCAGGTGGTGGAAACCTCCAGCTGCGGCGGCTGCAAGGCGTGCAGCATGCTCCAGCAGCGTCAGGAACAGTAGCCCGCGGGCTTTCGCAAGGATGCGCGTATGGATATCTTCCAGCTTTTCATCTCGGCCATCTTCGTCAACAACATCGTGCTGGCCCAGTACCTGGGCAACTGCCCCTACCTTGGCTGCTCCAAGGAAAAAGGCGTGGCCCTGGGCATGGGCGGCGCGGTGATCTTCGTCATCATCGTGGCCACGGCCTGCACCTGGCTCATGCAGCGTTACGTGCTGGAGCCCTTTGGCCTGGGCTACCTGCAGACCATCGTCTTCATCGTGGTCATCGCCTCGTTGGTGCAGTTCGTGGAGATGTTCCTCAAGAAGATGGTGCCGCCCCTGTATGCGGCCCTGGGCATCTTCCTGCCGCTGATCACCACCAACTGCGCCGTCATGGGCGTGGCCATCCTGGTGCAGCGCGAGGAATACGACTTGCTCACCTCCGTACTGTACGGCGGGGCCTCGGCCGTGGGCTTCACCCTGGCCCTCCTGCTCATGGCGGGCATCCGCGAGCGGCTGGATACCTGCCGTCTGCCCAAGGCCATGGCCGGGACGCCCATCGCCCTCATCATGGCCGGCCTGATGTCGCTGGCTTTCATGGGCTTCAAGGGCATGGCGCAATAACGCGGACTACGGGCTTTTGACTGCCGCTGGGCGGCAAGGAGAGGCATATATGGTTTTCGTTTCCATCATCACCCTGTTCGGATTGGGGCTCGTGGCCGCCATCCTGCTGTCCATCGCCTCGCGCGTCTTCTACGTCAAGGAAGACCCGCGGGTGGAGGCCGTGCTGGAGGTCCTGCCCGGGGCCAACTGCGGTGGTTGCGGCTTTGCCGGCTGCGAAGGCTACGCCGCGGCCGTGGTCTCCGATCCCGACATCCCGGCCAACAAATGCTGCGCCGGCGGTGCCGATACGGCCATCGCCGTGGGCGAGCTGACCGGCAAGACCGTGGCCGAGGCGGAACCCCTGTTCTCGCTGCGGCGCTGTGACAAGCTGGCCGGCAACGTGGCCCTGCGCTACCAGTACCAGGGCATGCCCTCCTGCGCGGCGGCGGCCATGCTGCGCGGCGGCACCGATACCTGCCACTGGTCCTGCATGGGCTTCGGCGACTGCGTGCAGGTCTGCCCCTTCGACGCCATGCAGGTCAAGGACGGCGTGGTGCGCGTGGACATGTCCCGCTGCACGGGCTGCGGCATGTGCGTGTCGGCCTGCCCGCGCGGAGTGCTGGAGCTGGTGCCGCGCCGCCATCGTGTGGCCGTGTTCTGCAATACGCGCGACAAGCTGCGTGCCGTGACCGAAGTCTGCGACGCGGGCTGCATCAATTGCGGCCGCTGCGCCAAGGCCTGTCCGGCCAAGGCCGTGAGCAACGTGGCCGGGCGCATGGTGGTGGACCAGATCAAGTGTGTTTCTTACGGGCCCGATTGCGGTGAGGCCTGCGTGGAGGCCTGTGCCCGCCACATCCTGCGGCGAACCTGCCCCACGGGTATCGAGGCCGCCAATGTGGCCAGGATGAAGGATGACAGCGATGGCGACGGCGCTGCTGGGGGCGGCACCGTGCCTGTGACCGGAAAGAATGACCGCCCCGCACAGGAGAACTGCAATGCCTAAGACCTCTCGCCGAGATTTTTTGCGCTGGACGCTGGCCGGCAGCGGCCTGCTGCTGGCCGGTGCGGCCTCCGTCCTGGAGCCCGCGCCCGCCCGGGCCGTGACGCGCCTTGGCGCGCCCACGCAGCAGACGGCCCTGTTCATGGGCACCATGGTGAGCATCACCGTGGCCTGTCCCTCGTCCACCCAGGCCCACGATGCCATGGATCTGGCCTTTGCCGAGGGGCGTCGTCTGGAAGCCCTGCTGACCCGGCATGACGCGGCGGCCCCCCTGGGCGTGCTCAACAGCCAGGGCAGCCTGCGTGACGTGCCGCCCGAGCTGCTCAATGTCTGGCAGCGGGCCCACGGCATCTGCCATCTGACCGGCGGTGCCTTCGATGCCACTGTCCTGCCCCTGGTGCGCCTGCTGGAGAGCCGCAGCAATCCCGAAGGCGAGCTGGAGCTGCCCGAGAGCGACCTGCGCGAGGCCCTGGCCCTGGTGGATACCGAGGCCGTGTACGCCGGTCGCGACGGGATGCGTCTGGAACGGCAGGGCATGGGCCTGACCCTGGACGGCATCGCCAAGGGGCATATCGTGGATGCCATGTCCGCCGTGCTGCTGCGCGCGGGCTGCGAGAACCATCTCATCAATGCCGGCGGCGACATCCTGGCGCGCGGTCACAAGGCCCCGGGCGTGTTCTGGCGCGTGGCCGTGGAAGATCCGGAAAAGCGCGGCCACTACCCGCAGGTGCTGGAGCTGTACAATCAGGCCATCGCCACGTCCGGCGGCTATGAGATGCACTATGACGCCGAGGGGCGCCATCACCATCTGCTGGACCCGTCCACCGGGCGGAGCCCCGTGCTGGGCAGCATGAGCGTGCTGGCCGCCACCTGCATGCAGGCCGATGCACTGGCCACCGGCCTGTCCGTCCTGCCCGCCGGGGAGGCCCTGACGCTGGCCGACAGCCTTTCGGGCTGCGCCTGCGGCCTGCTGCGCCGGGACGGCCGCCTGCAGGTCTCCCGCCGCTGGCCTGCGGAAGCCTGATACTGATCGTTCATGGATGCAAAAAGCCCGTCCCCCCAGGGGACGGGCTTTTTCCGTTTCCGGCACCGGCCGTTCCTGTTCCCCATCCCGGCAAGCCGCTCTCCGCGATCTGCCGCGGTATCCTGCCGCCGGGCCTCAAAAGGGCACGGCAAAAGGAGGCAAGAGGGGAGGAGGAAACAACGTCCGGGACGCCTTTCGGCCGCTGGCGGCCATCCGGGGAGAGCGACCTGGTCCGCCGCATCCGGCGGCTGCCGCAAGGCATGAAAAAAGGGAGGACGTCGTCCTCCCTTTTTTGTCATGTCGTGCGCCGGGTGCCCTAGCGGCTCCACTTGAAGGTGAAGACCTGCTCGGTATCGGGGTGCAGGCTCAGATGCACGGGGCAGGTATGGGCGGCCCGTTCGATCATGGTCTTTTCCTTTTCGGAGAACTCACGGTCGGGCATGTTGAAGATGATCTCGATCTTGCCGATGCGGCGCGGATTGGCGCTCATGGTCTTGCTGATCTCGATGGTGGTGCCGGTCACGTCCACGCCGTGGTTCCGGCCGTAGATGCCGATGATGGTCATGGCGCAAGCGGCCAGGGCCGTGGCGCAAAGGTCGGTGGGGCAGAAGGCCTCGCCCTTGCCGTTGTTGTCCTTGGGGGCGTCGGTGACGAGCACGGTACCGCTCTGCTGGTGCACGCATTCCACGCGCAGGTCGCCGAGATATTTGGCGGTGATGTCTGCCATGGGGGAACTCCTTTTTTGCCCCAGAATGCCCTGTCCGCTCCCCGGACGCAAGAGGTATGTCCGTAGTCAGGGAAAACGGTTTCGAGGCTTCTGGGGGCCTTGTGGCGTTATGCCGGGCCATGTCCGGGATGCCGGACCGTTCCGGCCATGAAAAAAGGGGAGGCGGCTGCCTCCCCGTACGTTCGGAACAGCGGGATCGTTCGCTGCCTTAATCGTTGGCCAGACGGGCGGCGTCGGCGCGACGGCGCATGCGGGCCACGCGTTCGCGCAGACCGGCGCGGTAGGCGTCCAGATCCTCGATGCGGGCGCGGGCCACGCCGCTTTCCATGGCGGCACGGGCCACGGCGGGCGTCACCCATTCGATGATGCGCGGATCCAGCGGGCTGGGGATGATGTAGTCGGGGCCGAAGCTGAACTTCTTGCCGCCGTAGGCCTTGCTCACCTCTTCGGGCACGTCTTCGCGGGCCAGCATGGCCAGGGCCTCGGCAGCGGCCAGCTTCATGGCTTCGTTGATCTCCGTGGCCTGCACGTCCAGGGCGCCGCGGAAGATGAAGGGGAAGCCGGACACGTTGTTGATCTGGTTGGGGCAGTCGGAGCGGCCGGTGCCCATGAGCAGGTCGTCACGGGCGGCCTTGGCTTCGGCGTAGGTGATCTCGGGCACGGGGTTGGCGCAGGCAAAGATCACGGGATGCGAGGCCATGCTGCGCACCATGTCCTGCGTGACCAGACCGGGCTTGGACAGGCCCAGGAACACATGGGCGCCCTGCATGGCTTCGGCCAGGGTGGCGTCCTTTTCCTGCGCGAAGGCGGCCTTGGTGGGATGCAGCTTGTCCTGGCGGCCCTTGTGGATCAGGCCCTTGCTGTCGAACATCCAGATGTTCTCGCGCTTGACGCCCAGGCTGACGTAGAAGTTGGCGCAGGCGATGCCGGCGGCACCGGCGCCCACCACCACGACCTTCATGTCTTCCATCTTGCGGCCGGCGATGTGGGCCGCGTTGATGAGGCCCGCGCCGGAGATGACGGCGGTGCCGTGCTGGTCGTCATGGAAGACGGGGATGTTCATGATCTCCTTGAGCTTCTGTTCGATGTAGAAGCATTCGGGAGCCTTGATGTCTTCCAGGTTGATGCCGCCGAAGGTGGGCTCCAGGGTCTTGACCACGTTGATGAGCTCGTCGGGATCGGTGGTGGCCAGCTCCAGGTCGAAGACGTCCACGTCGGCGAACATCTTGAAGAGCATGCCCTTGCCTTCCATGACGGGCTTGCCCGCCAGGGGGCCGATGTTGCCCAGGCCCAGCACGGCCGTACCGTTGCTGACCACGGCCACCAGATTGCTGCGGGCGGTGAGGCTGGCCGCGGCGGCGGGATCGGCCTCGATGGCGCGGCAGGCATCGGCCACGCCGGGCGAATAGGCCAGGGTCAGGTCGTCCTGGGTCTCGCCCCGCTTGGAGGGCAGCACTTCCACCTTACCGGGGCGGGGCTCCGCATGATATTTCCAGACATCTTCCTTGGTATAGCTCATAGTATCCTCTGCTGCTCGGCTGGAGCGGTGAGATAGTGAAAAACGGGCCCGGACAGGCGTGGGGACAGCGTTCTCCTGTTTGCATGGCTCCTTGATCGGAGCGGGGAGGAACGCGCGCTCTCGCGCCGTGACGGGCGTTTTCGGCCCCGGGCCGCGGGACATGGCCGTATGCCATGCGATCGCCCGGCCAACACATGAGTATAAAAATCCGTTGCCGCTTTCGCAAGTGCGGGCAGGGGGGCGGACGTGGCTGGTTTCGGGGGGAAGGAGGGACCCTTGGCCGGCGCACAAGGGGCCCTCCTTCCCCCCGAGCCCCCCCATCCTCCCCCCAACGCGCTTTTTTCAGAAGGATGGACGGGTGGTGTGGCGCGGCAGACTGCGCGCCTCTGATGGTCCCCCGGTACTGTGGGAGAGGGGCAATGGAAAATATGGCGGGATGCCCGCTACTTCCGCAGGATGTAGGGAGTAGGTCACCTATGGAGCGGGGACGGGAAGAGGACGACCGATGTCCCTAGGTGCGCCGTTTTGTTCCGGCATGCGGGGCGGGGCATCAGCGGGGCAGGGGAGGGAGGAGCGCCGTCAGACGGGCTCCTTGTGCGGGGACTTGGAAGGCTGGAGAAGACACGAGGGGAAGGGGAGATTTTCCACCGGAGACGGCCGGAGGCGGTCGCAGGGCCATTGCCCGTCATGACGCGGTCGCTCCGGGCATCGACAGCGCGATGGCCTCCCCTTCCCCTCTGATAAAAGAACTATCTAGCCGATCCATTCCTGGCCGGTGGCCATGTCCATGATGACGAATTCCGTGCCGTCGCCCTTGGCGGCCACGCGGTATTCCAGCTTCTCGGCCACACGGTTGGGCAGCTCGCCGCTCTGGTCGAAGGTCAGCACCCGGCAAGAGAAGCCGTCGTGATAGTCGCTGACGGGGATCTCGCGGGAAGAGGCCACGATGATCTCGTCGCCCACCTGACAGGTACGGGCCGCGGCGCCGTTGAGGCAGACCACGCCGCTGCCGCGCGGGCCGGGCAGCACATAGGTCTCGATGCGGGAACCGCTGTGCTTGTTCCAGATGTAGACGTATTCCAGCGGCAGCAGATGGGCCGCTTCGAGGATGTCGGTGTCGATGGTGATGGAGCCGTGGTAGTTGAGCTTGGATTCCGTGACCACGATACCGTGCAGCTTGGCGCCTACGACGCGGATGGTGCCCTGCCCCTGGGGCTGGACACCCACCAGCATACGGGTGACTTCTTTTCTTTCCATGTGGTTCCCCTTGGGGGACCTGTCCGTCATGCGGCAGAACGTACCGCCGGGCAGGGTCTGGAGGAGCCGTCGGGCTCCTTGTGGACGATTTTGAAGAATGAGGGAGCATGAAGGGGGAAGGGGACTTTTCCAGCGGAAAACGTTCCCTTCCCCCCTCATATCATTTCATCGTCATCATTCTCGTCTAGCACTGGACGATGCGCACGTCGCCGCGGGTCTCGTTGGCGCGGCGGCGGAAGCGCTGGCGGCGGTCCTCACCGTCCACTTGGTTGGCCAGCCATTCCAGCACGTGCAGCACGGGGTGCTTTTCCTTGAGCTGGATGAGGCAGCGGGCGATGCCGATCTTGCAGGAGGGGCAGCCCACCAGGATGGGCCCGGCGTAGCAGGCGCCGGTCTGCGGCTGGGGCTCGAAGGCCTGGGCCAGGCGTTCCTTTTTGCGGGCGCGCAGCAGGTTGTAGATGGTGGGGGAGGTCACGGCGCCCATGCCGGACTCGCCGCAGCAGCCGGGGATGGTGGAGACCTTGACCTTGCAGAGCTGTTCCAGGGCGCCGGTAAGCTGGGCCTGTCCCTTGAGGGTGGGCACGCCCGCCCATTCGCAGTGGCAGGCCGCGTGATAGAGCACATTGGTGCCGGGGGCCACCGGGGCTTCCATGCCCTCGTGCTGCAGCAGGGGCAGGACGATCTGGCTCACGTCCTTCTGTTCCAGCTGCGGGAACTGCTCGTTGAGCTTCATGCGGGCCAGGCTGTCGCGGCAGGAACCGCAGGCCGTGGCCAGATAGCGCACATCGAAGCCCTGCTTGATGAGGTTGCGCAGCATGGAGGCCAGATACTGGCGGTTCTGGGCCATGTTGTCTTCGTATTCGGTATCCATGCCCGCGGCCAGCAGGGGATAGCCGCAGCACAAATGGCGCGGCGGCACGGCCACGGCGTGGCCGGTGTGCAGCAGCAGCATGATGGCGGCCAGACCGATGCGGTCATAGAAGAGCGAACCGCCGCAGCCGGGGAAGTAGAGCACGCAGGGCATGCCCGGCGTCACTTCCCTGGGCGCGAACACGGAACCGCGGTGCAGGCGCAGGGATTCGTACAGGTTGGTGTAGCCCATCTTGGGGCCGCTGCCCGCAAAGATGGGGCTCTGCATGCGCTTCTTCCACACGGAGGGCACCACGCCCAGCAGCTTGTTCTGCACCTTCTGGCCCAGCGAGGCCATCTTGGCCGCCTTGGGCACGCGGGACGAAACGTCATGCACCAGCCATTCCAGGGCACGCTTCTTGATGGGATGACCGCCGGCGTTCTCGTGTTCCAGCAGGGAGCGCAGGGTCAGGGCCACCTCGCCGGACGGGATCTTGACCGGGCAGTTGGCCAGGCAGCGGCCGCAGGCCGTGCAGTGTTCCACCAGGTCGCGCAGCCAGCGCAGCAGGTTGTCGTCGATGGCGCCCTTGTTGACCTGCGAGTAATAGACGGCTTCCAGCAGCATGCCCAGCACCATGTTCTTGTTGCGGGGGTGGTACTGCATGGAACGCTCGGGGTAGCACATGGAGCAGACCTGCTTGCACTTGCCGCAGCGGGTGCAGACCTGCACCGTGGACAGCAGGCTGATGAGCTTTTCCTTGTCCGGCAGACCGCTGGCGTGGATGTCGTTGATGAGCCGGTTGAAGGAGAAGGTGAAGGGACGCACGGGCAGTTCGCGATGCACCAGCTTGGCCGGGTTCATGACGTCGCGGGGGTCCACGCGTTCCTTGAAGGCGCGCAGGGCGTCCATCTTGCTCTTGCCGAGGAAGGAGATCTTGGTGATGCCGATGCCGTGCTCGCCGGAGACCTCGCCGCCCATCTCCTGGCATTCGGCCATGACGCGGGCCGCGGTCTCTTCGGCCTCTTCCAGCATATGGGCGTCGTTGGAGTTGACCGGGATGTTCACATGGCAGTTGCCGTCACCGGCATGCATGTGGCTGGCCACCACGATGCGGCTGGCTTCCATGTAATCGCGGATCTTGCCGATCTTCTTGTCCAGATGGGCGTACTTCTGGCCCATGCCGGCCAAAAAGGCCTCGGCGCGCTTCCAGAGCTCGGTATCGGAAAGCTCGGCCTGCGGGTTGTCGCCGGACGCCACCTTGGAGGCAAAGGAGAACTCGCGGTTGAATTCCTTGTCTTCCATGGGGAAGCCGGGCAGGCGGCCCACTTCCTGCAGGGCGTGGCGGTAGGCCTGGGCCGTGCATTCCAGGTTGAGCTGTTCGAGGAAGAGGGCGAAGTCCGGGATGCGGTCCATGGGGATGACCACGTCCTCGTTGAGCTTGAAGCCGGAGGTGCGCTTGGCGATGGCCGACAGGCGGTGCCGGTCTTCCCAGAAGCGTTCGCCTTCCTTGTCGTCCTGGGCCACGATGATGTCCACGTTGTCCTGTTCTTCCACCACGCAGACGATGTCGTTGACGCACTTGTCCAGCAGGTAGGGGTCGTCACCGTCCACCTGGAGGATGATGACCGAGATGGGCAGGCCCTCATACTTCTGGGACTTGCGCTTGTACTCGATGGCCTGCACGTACTTGGCGTTGAATTCTTCCAGGGCGGACAGATGGGCGTAGTCGCCTTCCTGACGGATGCGGTTGCGCAGGCCCACCAGCTCGCGCACCACCACGGCGGCGGGGTGCATGGAGCGGCCGAAGAATTCCAGCACCATGACGCGCTTGAACTTGGGCTTGGGATGGATGATGAAGCAGGCCTCGGTGATGATGCCGTCCACGCCTTCCTTCTGCATGCCGGGCAGGCCGCCCAGGGCCTTGTTGGTCACGTCCTTGCCCAGGCCGGGCAGGCGGATCTCGTCGCCGCGCAGGTGGATGACGTTGCGCACGCCGCCGCTGATGTCCTTGACCACGAACACGGCCGTTTCTTCGGGCAGGATCTTGTGACGGGGATGGTTCTCGCGTTCCACGCTGATGATCTCGCCCGTGGGGGTGACCATGCGCCACCAGAGCAGGTTGTCCAGGGTGGTGCCGTATTCGAAGGCGCTGGGGCCGCCGGCGTTCTCGGAGACGTTGCCGCCGATGGACGAGGCCTGTTTGGAGGCCGGGTCCACGGAGAAGAGCGCTCCGGCCGCGTCCACGGCCTTGATGACGTTCTGGGTGATGGCGCCGGCTTCCACGGTGACGGTCATGTTCTCAAGGTCGATGGGGCCGATCTTGGTCAGACGGGTGAGGCTGACGATGACCGTACGCTTGCGGGCCGGCACGGCGCCGCCGGTCATGCCGGAGCCGCCGCCGCGCGGGATGAGGGCAAACTTCATGTCATTGGCCAGCTTCACCAGGGCAGCCACCTGCTCGGCGCTGTCGGGTTCCACCACCAGCAGGGGCAGTTCCATGCGCAGGTCCGTGGCGTCCGTGGCCGAGGCCACCAGGGCGGAGGGCGAGGAAAGGATGCACTCGTTGGGCAGGATGTTGCGCAGGGCGGAGATCAGCTCTTCGCGGAAGCTGCGTTCGGCCTCGTAAGCGGACCAGAACATGGTGATGCCTTCGCCGATGGCGTTGGCGAAATAGTGGGCCAGGGCCATGGATTCCCGTTCGAAGCGGGCGTGCACGCTGTTGCGCACGGTCTCCACGTTGATGAAGGGGTTGTAGGCCACCAGGAACAGTTCTTCGGCAATGGCAATGGCCAGATGCCGCACAGACTCGGGCCACTCCGCGAAGTCGTCGATATTGATACGCAGGATGCGGTTGACCACATAGTCAGGTGAGATGGATATGTGCGGACCCTTGTGAGCCATGGCGTAGGTACCTCGTTGTCTTCTGCATTTTCCTTGTGCACGGGCCCGGCGGGCCGGATGCACAAGTGGAGAAACCTTGTTTTTTACTGCTATTGGCCGCGCAAGGCAAGCACGCCCCCATACTGGGGCCACTGTCTTCGCCAGGGAGGAAAAAGCCGTCAGGAACGATTCCTGTCATGCCTGTCATGCCTTGTCCTCTTTACATTTTCCCGAACTTGAAAGATGCTGTGCGCCACACACGATCCCCGGAAAGGAGACTCCACATGCTGCTCAAGCTGCAATGGCTTACAGATATTTTTGACTGGTTGCACCACAATTGGGAGCGGACCCACGTCCAGCGCAAGGTGGCGCTGGTCATCTTCTGGATCTACGTGGCGGCCCTGTGCTGCGTGGAGCTCAAACGCCAGGGCATGCTGCCGCCCGCACTGGCCCAGCTGACGCCCCACAGCCATTTCAGCGCCATCCAGCTGGCCTTCACCTTGATCCTGGGCCTGGAGGTCATGAGCCTGATCTTCATCATCTCCACATCCTTTTCACGGTCCGTGGGCAAGCAGTTCGAGATCCTGGCGCTGATCCTGCTGCGCAATGCCTTCAAGGAGCTGGCGCACCTGCCCGAGCCGGTGAGCATCGCCGGCAACCTCGATCCCGTCATCCATATCGCGGTCACGGCGCTGGGGGCCCTGGGCATCTTCGTGGCCCTGGGCATCTACGGGAAGCTGGCCTCCAGCTATGCCTACATCCAGAGCCCGGAGATGCGCATGCGTTTCGTCATCAGCAAAAAGCTGCTTTCGCTGACGCTGTTCGTCATCTTTTTGGGCATCGGCATCCGGGATGCCTGGATCCACATCCACACCGGCGAGGACATGCGCTTTTTCGAGACCATCTACACGGTGCTGATCTTCGCCGACATCGCGCTGGTCCTCATCTCGCAGCGCTACATGCCGTCCTTCCATGCGGTGTTCCGCAACTCCGGCTTCGTCATCGGCACGCTGATGATGCGTCTGGCCCTTTCGGCCACCCCGCCGTGGGACACGGCCGCCAGCCTGTTCGCGGCCGCCTACGTGCTGGCCCTGACCTGGGCCACCAGATACTTCCGGCCCGCGGCCCTGCGCGGCCCCCAGCTGCCTGCCTCGTCCCGCGAGACGGAGCACCTGCCCCCGTCCTACGGCAAGGTGCCGGAGCCCGCGGAACCGCGTGAGGGCGTGCTCTACGGCAAGCCGCACCTGGAAGCCTGGCGGCAGCGCCGCAAGACCCGGGAGGCGGCCCTGCCCGTGGCGCGGGAGGAATGCGTGTTCGGCGCCGCGGAGCGCCGCGCCCGGCGCACGATGCCCCGTCCTCCGGCCGGAAAGAAGAAGGCCGCCAGCTGACGGACCGGCCGGGAGGGATGGGCGCCGGACAGCGAGCGCTTCTCCGGCTCCGGTGCCGTCCTGTCGTGATGCATGAAAAAAGGCCACCCTGCGGGGTGGCCTTTTTACGTCCGTACAAAAGCGGTTTATTCGTCGCCCACCTTGAGGGCGGCCAGGAAGGCTTCCTGCGGCAGCTCCACGTTGCCCATGCGCTTCATGCGCTTTTTGCCTTCCTTCTGCTTTTCCAGCAGCTTGCGCTTACGGGTGATGTCACCGCCGTAGCACTTGGCGGTCACGTCCTTGCGGAAGGCGGACACGGTCTCGCGGGCGATGATCTTCTGGCCGATGGCCGCCTGGATGGCCACCTGGAAGAGCTGGCGCGGGATGGTGCGCTTGAGCTTGAGGGCCAGCGAACGGCCGTAGGTGTAGGCGCGGTCGCGGTGCACGATGACGGCCAGGGCGTCCACGGGCTCGCTGTTGAGCAGGATGTCCAGACGCACCAGGTCGGACTCGCGGTAGTCGATGGGCTGGTAGTCCATGCTGGCGTAGCCGCGCGTGCAGGACTTGAGCCGGTCGAAGAAGTCATAGACGATCTCGGCGAAGGGCAGCTCGTAGGTCACCACCACGCGGTTGGCGGCCAGGTAGTGCAGGTTCTTCTGGGTGCCGCGTTTGTCCTCGCAGAGCTTCATGACGTTGCCCACGTATTCGTTGGGCACGTGGATGTCCATGCTCACATAGGGCTCGTAAAGGGCCTTGATCTTGGTTGAGTCGGGCAGATGGGCCGGGTTGTCGATCTCCAGCGTCTTGCCGTCGGTGGTGTCCACCCGGTAGATGACCGAGGGCGCCGTGGCGATGAGATCCACCTCGAATTCGCGTTCCAGGCGTTCCTGGATGATCTCCATATGCAGCAGGCCCAGGAAGCCGCAGCGGAAGCCGAAGCCCAGGGCCTGGGAGGTCTCGGGCTCGAAGCTGAAGGCGGCGTCGTTGAGCTGGAGCTTTTCCAGCGCGGCCTTGAGGTTCTCGTAATCGTCGGATTCCGAGGGATAGAGGCCGCAGAACACCATGGGCTTCACTTCCTTGAAGCCGGGCACGGGCTCGGTGGCCGGATTGGCCGCCAGGGTGATGGTATCGCCCACGCGGGCATCGCCCAGGGACTTGATGCTGCCGCAAAGGAAGCCCACCTCACCGGCGTGCAGTTCCTTCACGTCCGTGGCCTCGGGCGAGAACACGCCCAGGCGCAGCACTTCATATTCCTTGCCGGTGCTCATGAGGCGCACCATGTCGCCCAGTTTCACCCGGCCGTCCACCACGCGGAAGAGCACCACCACGCCCTGGTAGCTGTCGTACCAGGAGTCGAAGATCAGGGCCTTGAGGGGGGCGTCCAGATCGCCGCCCGGCGCGGGCAGACGATTGACGATGGCTTCCAGCACGGCGTCCACGCCCAGACCGGTCTTGGCGGACACGGGCAGGGCGTCGGTGCAGTCCAGGCCGATGGCTTCCTCGATCTCTTCCTTGACGCGGTCCACCTCGGCGCTGGGCAGGTCGATCTTGTTCAGCACGGGCACGATCTCGTGGTCGTGGTCCAGGGCCAGATAGACGTTGGCCAGGGTCTGGGCCTCCACGCCCTGGGTGGCGTCCACCACCAGCAGCGCGCCTTCGCAGGCGGCCAGGGAGCGCGACACTTCGTAGTTGAAGTCCACGTGTCCGGGCGTGTCGATGAGGTTCAGCTCATATTCCTCTCCGTTGGCAGCCACATAAGGGATGCGCACGGTCTGCGCCTTGATGGTGATGCCGCGCTCGCGTTCCAGATCCATCTTGTCCAGGTACTGCTGGCGGGCCTCGCGCTGGCTGACGACCTTGGTCAGCTCAAGGATGCGGTCGGCAAGGGTGGACTTGCCGTGGTCGATATGGGCGATGATGCAGAAATTGCGAATATGATCCAGACTGGGCATGGTATATCCTGCATTGGGTTACGAAGATTGAAAAGTATCTTAATAAGCCAAAACAGGGCCAAAGTCCATGCTGCCCGCCCGTGCCCGCCCGGAGGGAGGGGAAAAGGAGCCTGTCCGGGAAACGGAGTTGTGCGGAACCGTTCCCGGACAGGCCGGTCTCATGCCGGCGGGGTCACCGCCTGCATGCGATACCGCGGATCTCGACCTCTGCTCCCGGGCAGAGTCCCCGGACCTCGACGAACAGCCGTGCCGGCTTGTAGGCGGGGAAGTAGGTGGAATAGATGGCGTTGAAGTCCTCAAAGTTGCGCATGTCCGTCACGAAGACATCGACCTGGGCCATGTTGTCGAGCGTCATGCCGGCCGCGGCAAGCACGGCTTTCAGGTTTTCGAGAGCCTGGATGGTCTGGGCCTTGAAGCCGGTGACGATCTGCCCGCTGGCGGGGTCCTGGCCGATCTGGCCGCTCAGATAGACGGTGCTGCCGGTATCCACGGCCTGCGAATAGGGACCGATGGCCGCCGGGGCCCCTGTGCTCTGGATCATGTCCATATGGTTACTCCTCGATATGACGGGCAAGGGTGCGCGGCCAGATGTCCAGCGTATTGTCCAGGTCTTCCGCATGCCAGATGGCCTCCCGCATGCGGGCGCATTCCTGCTCACCGAAGACGGGGGCGGTCAGGCGGGTGAACTTGTCCAGCAGCTCTTCATCGGAGGGGCTGTCGGCGGGTTCCCACTGGGGCTCCAGTTCCCCGGACCGCAGCTCCCTGCCGTCCGTGGTGGTGATGCAGACTTCGGAGAACGTCCGGGCCGGGAAGCGCTCTTCGAAGCGCTCTTCCACCACCACTTCGATCATGTCGGCAAGCTCCAGGACATCCTTGTCGAAGATGCGCGGCGGCAGGACCTGGGCCCCGCTGATCTGGCCGTCCAGCAGGGCGACAGCGATGGGATAGGTGATGTTGTACTGGGCCGCGTCCGTATGCGTGGGGTGTTCGCGGCTGAGCGAGGCCGCCTTGGAGAAGGTGTGGATGACAAGACGGCGGATGTCGCTGACGGCAAGGTGGTTTTCCCTGACGATCTTGAGGGCGCCTGCGATGGAGGCCTGGGCCAGCGGCAGCAGCAGTAGGGCTTGAAGTACAGGTCCGCCATGCGCCAGCGGCTTCCCAGCTCTTCGGCCAGCGCGGCGTCGAAATCCAGCAGGGGGGAGGTGAACCCGGCCTGTGCCAGCAGGATGGACATCATGGCCGTATGGGCCCCCCAGCCGACGCCGTCCTTGGCCATGCAGGGGGTGGCCACACCGCGGGCGATGAAGCCTACCGGGCCGTGGTAATCGGCGCAGTTCAGCGCCTGGAGCAGGACGTCTTCCTTCAGGCCGAGGATGCGGCCGGCGGCGGCCACGGCGCCGATGGCGCCCCAGAGGCCGGAAGTGTAGACGCGGGCATGATCCCGGTTCCAGTACATGCCGGAGCGCATCCCCACCTCGTAGCCGACGGCCACGGCAGCCAGCATATCCGTGCCCGAGGGAGGCGTTTCCGCCATCTCGGCGGCAGCCAGCATCACCGGCGTCAGGGCCGCACCGGGGCGTCCCTGGGCGGGCCGGTAGCCGTGCTCCACATCAAGGGCATTGGAGGCGAAACCGTTGGCCATGCTGGCCCCCAGGGGGGAGACCTTCTTGCCGCTGGCGATCAGGGTGCATTCCCCGCCCTGGAAAAAACGTTCGGCCGTGCGGGCGGTCAGGCGGGCCAGCGGCGTGACCGCACCGGCGGACAGGGCGCCCATGCTGTCCAGCAGGCAGCGCTTTGCCTGATGGCGGATCGGTTCGGGAAGATCGGCATAGCTCTGCCTGAGGATGAAATCCGTAAGGAGGTTAGCGGGAGACGGCATCATTTTGCTCCTTGGAAGAAAGACCTTGGGTCGGTATCCGCTTCTGCCATCCCGTGATGGCGGAAAGGAAAAGGACGAGCAGCAGGGCCCAGGCGTAGGGCATGAGGAGCGCGGAGGTGATGGGCGGGCTGACAAGGCCGTATTCGGCGGCGGCGTGGCTGACCGTATTGAACCAGAGCGCACAGACGATATGCCAGGGCAGCATATAGAAGATCGTACAGGCCGAGCAGCACAGCAGGTCGGCGGCGCGTTCGGGAGCTATGCCGAAGCGCTGGGAGAGGGGCTTGACGAAGGTCGTACCCAGCAGGACTTCCGCAGGGACGTTGGCGGAAATGGGGATGGTGATCAGCACCGTGGAGGCGATGATCGTGATCTCGGCCTGACGGGCCGTCTTGATGAAGGTCTTCTGCACCCAGTTGACGATATCTTCCA
The DNA here is from genome assembly GCF_050313065.1 of Desulfovibrio sp. SGI.230. Taxonomy (NCBI): domain Bacteria; kingdom Pseudomonadati; phylum Thermodesulfobacteriota; class Desulfovibrionia; order Desulfovibrionales; family Desulfovibrionaceae; genus Desulfovibrio; species Desulfovibrio sp. SGI.230. Next base: position 23,056 of record NZ_JBNPKS010000019.1, read on the forward strand.
TGATGCCGCTTTCCATGACGAGCTGGATCACGCCAAGGATGAAGAGGATGAAGATGATGACCCCCGTGACGCCGCTCACGCCGTTCTCGAGCAGGCCGCTGCTCATGCCGCCGGTGGTGACGGGATGGAGCAGATCCGACAGGCTGAGGCGGCCTATGGCAAGGCCGATGACGATGGCCGCGGCAATGCCCCAGGTGAGGGATTCGATGATATGGCGCCCAAGGAGCGAGGCCACGATGACGATCCCGAAGGCAAGCAGGAGCAGCAGGCAGGTGGGCGACATGGAGGCCGCGAACTGGGGCGGCGTGGAGACCGTGCCGCCACCGCCGAAGCAGGCAAAGACGATGGCGGAGATGGCGGCGGCCGTGAAGACCAGGGGCGCGCGGGTCCGGGTGATCTTCTGGATGTCAGCGTCCTGGGTGAAGGCGACGGTGATGTTGGAAGAGGAGATGGGGGAATAGCTGTCCCCCAGGGCGCCGCCGGAGAGGATGGCCACGGCCAGGAAGGCGGGGTCCGCCCCAAGGAAGACACCGGCCGGGAACATGACGGGCGTCAGCGCCAGGATGGTGCCGTTGGCGGTGCCGGTACCCAGTGAGAACAGCATGGCCGCCAGGAAGGTGATGACGGTGAACACACTGCCCTGGGCCCCTACGTTGAGCCCGAACCAGAGCAGCCCCTCGATGATGCCGCCGGCCTGCATGATCTGGCCGAAGACACTGGCAAAGATCCAGGAGGCACACAGCACGCCGACGCTCTTGTTGTTGAACCCGCGCAGGACGGTCGCGCAGTATTCCTTGGGCGTCTTGGAGAGGAAAAGGCCGATGCAGATGGCGGCAAAGCCGATGCTCCAGAAGTTCTTTGGCGTGGCCGGCCCGTGCAGGGACAACCATAAGAGGCCGCAGATAAGCAGGAGCAGGGGGATGGCTGCCCCCCACTTTCCCCCCCACATCTTGAGGGCAGCGTTGTATTCGCTCTCGGGGCGGTTCGGGACTGACATGAAGTACCTCCAGTAAATGTTTACGTGGAGCAGTCCTCCACGTGTTATGAAGGCAATTCCGGATCTTGCGGGCCGTTGGCCGGGCCCTGGCGGCACGCCTTGCGATAGCTGTAGAGCGTATATTTGGAGATGCCCATGATGGAGGCGATATGTTCGACCATGCCCTTGAAGCGGAAGGCTCCGTGCTGGTCGAACTGGGCTATCAGGGCGATGCGTTCTTCCCTGTCCAGCTCTGTGGGGAGCTTGCCGAATTGCTGCAGTACCTTGCGGACGATGGCTTCCATGGTCTCTTCCGAGGTGGCGGCAAAGGTCTCCTGGGTACCGTCATTGCGGCTGTCTCCGGCGGGGGCCGTGCGTATCTGGTCTTCCAGGGCGGCGATGGCGGCCATCTGGCGGGAGATGTTCTGGTTGATGCACATGGCGAAGACAGGCACGCCCTTGTCGTCCTTGATGTAGACCAGTGATCCGCGCAGGGGTTCGCCATGGCGGCCCTGGGCGCGGTAGGGGCGCACGTCCGGCGCATCGGCGCCATAGCGGCTCAGGTGGTTGATGAGGAAATCGGTTGCCGGAGCTCCGGGGGCTCTTTTGGTCACTTCGCCGGCGATATGGACCAGGGAGGATTCGAGACGGCTGAGGTCGTGGATGGCGATCTCGTAGTCACGCCCCCAAAAAGCGACCAGCCCGTCGGCGATCCTGCACAAATTTTCCAGAAGAGTTTTCTTGTCCATGTGGAACTCCATGAGGTGAATATACGGGGTGGCTCTCGATTTGTAAACTATTTTTTGTACAACAAAAAATTTTTTGTATAAAAATTTTCGGGTATGAAAAAGCCGCATTGCGGTTTCCCGCAATGCGGCTTGTTTTAATCAGGAGACTGATTGCCGCTAGCGCAACTGGGCCACATGCAGGCGCTCGACGGCGCGCTGCAGAGCGGCTTCCGCTCTGGCATGGTCCACATCATCGGCCTGGCTGGCCATGCGCTTTTCGGCGCGCTCCTTGGCGGCCTGGGCGCGGGCGGTGTCGATGTCTTCGGCCAGTTCGGCCGATTCCGCCAGCACGGTCAGGACCTTGTTGTTCACATCGGCAAAGCCGCCGGAGATGAACACGTTGTGCTGCTTGCCGCCTTCAGTATAGCGCAGATTGCCAATCTTGAGGGCAGAGAGCAGGGAGACGTGATGCGGCAGCACGCCAAACTCACCCATGACGCCGGGGCACACGGCCATATCCACCTGAGCGCTGACAACGGTCTTGTCAGGTGTCACCACTTCCAGTTGCAGCATGCTCATGGGCGCTCCTTACTTAGCTTCCTGCTGGATGCGGGCTTCGTACTTGGCCACGGCCTGGTCGATGCTGCCCAGCATGTAGAAGTCGGATTCGGCAAGGTGGTCGTACTGGCCTTCCAGGATGCCCTTGAAGCCCTTGATGGTGTCTTCCAGCTTCACATACTGGCCGGGGGTACCGGTGAAGGTTTCGGCCACGTGGAAGGGCTGGGACAGGAAGCGCTGGATACGACGCGCACGGGCAACGGTGAGCTTGTCTTCGTCAGACAGTTCGTCCATACCCAGAATGGCGATGATATCCTGCAGTTCCTTGTACTTCTGCAGCACCATCTGCACCTGACGGGCCACGCTGTAGTGCTCTTCGCCCACGACGTTGGGGTCGAGGATGCGGGAGGTGGAGTCCAGCGGGTCCACGGCGGGGTAGATACCCAGTTCGGCGATCTGACGGGAAAGCACGAGCGTACCGTCCAGATGCGAGAACGTGGTAGCCGGGGCGGGGTCGGTCAAGTCGTCAGCGGGCACGTAAACGGCCTGCACGGAGGTGATCGAACCCTTGTTGGTGGAGGTGATGCGTTCCTGCAGGGCACCCAGGTCAGTACCCAGGGTGGGCTGGTAACCCACGGCCGAGGGCATGCGGCCCAGCAGAGCGGACACTTCCGAACCGGCCTGCGTGAAGCGGAAGATGTTGTCGATGAAGAGCAACACGTCCTGGTTTTCTTCGTCGCGGAAGTATTCGGCGCAGGCAAGGGCGGTCAGGGCCACGCGGGCACGGGCTCCCGGAGGCTCGTTCATCTGGCCGTAAACCAGCGTGGCGCGCTCCAGAACACCGGCTTCTTTCAGTTCGTTATACAGGTCATTGCCTTCACGGGTACGTTCACCCACGCCGGCGAACACCGAAGAGCCGCCGTGCTGCTTGGCAATGTTGTTGATCATTTCCATCAGGATAACGGTCTTGCCCACGCCGGCGCCGCCGAACAGACCCATCTTGCCGCCCTTGGGGAAGGGCACGAGCAGGTCCACGACCTTGATGCCGGTTTCAAGCAGTTCCACCTTGGTGTTCTGCTCGGTGAACTCGGGGGCGGGACGGTGGATGGGGTAGTACTTCTCAGCGTTGACCGGACCCATTTCGTCCACGGGACGGCCGATAACGTTGAGGATACGTCCCACAGCCGCCTTGCCCACGGGCACCATGATGGGGTTGCCCGTATCCACAACTTCCATGCCGCGCACCAGACCTTCGGTGGCGTCCATGGCGATGGTACGCACCACGTTGTCACCGAGGTGCTGGGCCACTTCACAGACGAGGTCAGGCGCGTCGCTGTTGTTGGGGTTTTTGATTTCCAGGGCGGTCAGGATATCAGGCAGGTGTCCGTCGCTGAACTCAACGTCCACGACGGCGCCGATAACCTGGACGATTTTACCAATGTTTTTGCTCATGCTTGGCTCCTGTTACCCGTTCAGCGCTTCTGCGCCGCCGACGATGTCGATGAGTTCGCTGGTGATGGAAGCCTGCCGTGTCTTGTTGTAGAGCAGGGTCAACGTATTGATCATCTCGTTACAGTTACGCGTCGCGTTGTCCATAGCGGCCATGCGCGCAGCGTGTTCACTGGCAGACGTATCCAGCATTCCCCGGTAGACCTGAACCTTGATGTAGCGGGGGAGCAGCTCGGCCAGAAGGGCTTCTTCCTGCGGTTCGTAAACGTACTCGCAGTGGGCTTCTTCCTGACCTTCTTCCGCTTCCGCCTCAGGGGCAGCCAGGGGCAGCAGGCTCAGTGTGCGCGGGGGCTGATGCCCCATGGACACAAACTCGCCGTACACCATCCAGACTTCATCAAAAGCAAAGGTTTCGTAGCCGTGAATGACTTCCTGCGCGATGGAGCTGGCCAGCGAAAAGTCCAGGCTGCCCATACGGTCACCGTAAGCGACCGAGATGTCGTAGCCGGCCTTGCGCACAGCGTCGCGTCCTTTGCGGCCCATGCAGGCGAAGGTGACCTTCATACCGGCATTGGTTTTTTCAGCAGCGAGCTTCAGGGCCGTGGTGATGATGTTGCCGTTGAAGCTGCCGCACAGACCACGATCGGACGTGACCAGCACGATGGCGCAGTTTTTCTTTTCCTCATGCTCGGCCAGCAGCGGATGGGCAGTGCCCTCCACCTTGCGGGCAAGCTCGGCCAGGACCTGGCGATACTTGCCGGCATACGGCCGGAAGCGTTCGATGCGGGCCTGCGCGCCGCGCAGTTTCGCCGAGGCCACCATGTTCATGGCCTTGGTGATCTGCTTGGTCTTGCCGACCCCCACGATTTTCATTTTTACGTCTTTGAGTGAAGGCATATGGGTATCCCCCGGCGTTAAGCCTGGTAGCCCTGCTTAAAGGCGGTAATCGCCTCGTTCAGCGCCTTTTCCACAGCTTCATCAATGACTTTCTTATCCTTGATGGCGTCCAGCACGTCCTTGCGGGTATCGCGCATGAAGGCCAGCATTTCACTTTCAAAGCGACGGATCTGATCCACCGGCACGTCGTCCATGTAGCCGCGGGTAGCGGCGTAGATGGAAGCCACCTGTTCCTGGGCGGGCATGGGCTGGTACTGGGGCTGCTTCAGCAGTTCCACCAGACGGGCGCCGCGTTCCAGTTTGGCCTTGGTGGCCTTGTCCAGGTCGGAACCGAACTGGGCGAAAGCGGCCAGTTCGCGGTACTGGGCCAGGTCCAGACGCATGGTACCGGCAACCTGCTTCATGGCCTTGATCTGAGCGGCGCCACCCACGCGGGACACGGACAGACCCACGTTAATGGCCGGACGCACACCGGCGTTGAACAGGTTGGGTTCCAGGTACACCTGACCGTCGGTGATGGAGATCACGTTGGTCGGGATGTAGGCGGACACGTCACCGGCCTGCGTTTCGATGATGGGCAGGGCGGTCAGGGAGCCGGCACCGAGCTTGTCGCTCACCTTGGCAGCGCGTTCCAGCAGGCGGGAGTGCAGGTAGAACACGTCGCCGGGGAAAGCTTCACGTCCGGGAGGACGACGGAGCAGCAGGGACATCTGGCGATAACCCACAGCCTGTTTGGAGAGGTCATCGTAGATGATCAGGGCATGCTTGCCGTTGTCGCGGTAGTACTCGGCCATGGTGCAACCGGTGTAAGCCGCGATGTACTGCAAGGGAGCCGGGTCGGAAGCGGTGGCCGAGATGATGGTGGTGTATTCCATGGCACCGTGCTTGCGCAGGGTGTCGGCCACCAGGGCGACAGACGCTTTCTTCTGGCCGATGGCCACGTAGAAGCAGTGAATGTCGGTTTCTTTCTGGGCCAGGATGGCGTCGATGCAGACGGCGGTCTTACCGGTCTGACGGTCGCCAATGATCAGTTCACGCTGGCCGCGGCCGATAGGAGTCATGGCGTCGATGGCCTTCAGACCCGTGGGCATGGGCTCATGCACGCTCTTACGCGCGATGATACCAGGGGCCTTGATTTCCACCGGGCGGACTTCTTCGGCTTCGACCGGGCCGAGGCCGTCGATGGGCTGGCCAAGGGGGTTGAGCACGCGGCCCATAACCTTGTCGCCCACGGGCACGGAGAAGATCTTGCCGGTACGCTTGACAGGATCGCCCTCCTTGATGCCCACATCGGAGCCGAGCAGCGCGACACCCACGTTGTCTTCTTCGAGGTTGAGCACCATACCCATGACGCCGCCGGGGAATTCCAGCAGTTCCATGGCCATGGCATTCTGAACCCCGTAGACGCGGGCGATACCGTCACCGACATACAACACGGTGCCGGTTTCGCTCATTTCTACGCGCTGCTCGTAGTTTTTGATTTGATCTTCAATGATCTTGCTTATCTCTTCAGCTTTGATCTGCATGTGCTATTCACCCCTCTTGAATGTCTCCCGAAGGATCGCCAACTGCGCGCGCAGACTTGCGTCCAGCACTCGATCACCAACCTTGAGCACCACGCCCCCAAGGATGGAAGCATCCACATCAAAGGCAAGCTCAATGCTCGCCCCCGCCTTCTTTTCAAGCTCGGCCTTGAGTTCGGCCCGCTTGTTATCCGTAAGCTCCACGGCGGTAGTGAGCGTACCACGGATAATTCCTTTGGCGTCGTCAAGCAACTTGCCATACCAGCCGACAATCTCGCCGAGATAAGCCAGACGCTCTTTGTCGGCCAACAGCAGGCAGAAGTTGCTGACGGTTTTGTCCGCCTTGATTTTCTTAAGCAGCTTGCCCATCACAGCCTTTTTTTCATCGATGCTGATGACCGGGCTTTTCAGCGCGGCGTCCAGCTTCGGCGAGGCGGCAAGCATGTCTCCCAGCGCGGCGAGATCGCTCCCGTAACGCGAGAGGGCCTCATCCCCTTGTTGTTTGCCCAGCGCAAATATGGCGCCGGCATATCTGCGAGCAACTATCGCGTCCGTCAATGGAGCACCACCTTGTTGAGGGAGTTGGTAATGAGCTTTTCATGCTCGGCGGCGGTCAGCTTTTCAGCCAGGACCTTTTCCGCTGCGTCCACAATCTCATCGGCAATGGCGGCGCGCACTTCGGCCAGCATGGCGCGGCCTTCGTTCTCGGCAGTGCGACGAGCCTGTTGCACAATCTGTTCGGCCTGACGCTTGGCTTCTTCGACGACGGCCTGCTTCACGCTTTCGGCCTGAGCGAGGCTTTCATCGAGGATGGCCTTGCGTTCGGACTCAAGGTTGCTGATGCGCTTTTCCACTTCATCCAGGCGCTTCTGGGCTTCAGCGCGGCGGGCTTCCAGATCCTGGAGGTCCTGGCTGATGCGGGCGCGGCGGCCGGAGAAGAACTTGCGGGCCAGACCGCCCACGAAGTACCACAGGATACCGGCGAAGATGATGAAGTTGAGCACACGCCAGCCAAAGTCGCCCCAGCGCGGCGCGTCATGCCCTTCAGAGGCCTGCGCCCCCACGGCGAAAAGCAGCGTAAGCGCAAGGACAGGCACCATAACTCGCGTCAAGCCCAGCCCAGCGTGTTTCCATTTGCTCAAAGCCCACCCCCTTGATTGGGTTTCTCTTGATTCTTTACCCTCGCGGTCCGAAGACCGCCCGAAAAACCACCGAGCTCGCGCGTGGCACAGTGGCAGAAACGGCGTACTAGCCACGCAGCACACGCTCGGCCAGCTGGCCGGAGAGCGTGGCGACCTGACCGCGCAGTTCCTTCAGGGAAGCATCGGCTTCGGCCTGCAGGTTGCGACGGGTCTCGGCAATGATTTCCTGGGCGCGCTTCTGGGCTTCAGCCACCAGGCTGGCCTGTTCGGCGGCGCCGGCTTCGCGGGCCTTTTCGCGGTTCTGGCCTGCATCCTGACGGGCGCGGGTCAGCTGGTTGTCATAGTCGGAAAGGCGCTGTTCGGCCTGGTATTCGTAGGATTCGGATTCGCCGGACATATCGTCCATGACGGCTTTGCGTTTGCGGATGATTTCGCGGATGGGGCGAATCAGAAGGAGGTTCAGCACGTACAGTGCAATGAAGAAGTTCACCAACTGGAAAACCAAGGTGATATTAAGGTCCAACATTACCGTATCCTCCCTCTGGACGGTGTGATGTTCAAAGCTTTTATAAAATACCCTCAACAAGGGGTTATGTCAAAGGGTATTGGTGACAAAATTCGCAAAGTCTTCGCATCTGCACAAACAATTTTATGATATTTTTCATATGTTTTCGTAAAAATCAAGTAATTTTAAGCCATTATCTCAACAAATAAAAAGCGGGATCTCTTGGGAAAAATGCGCGGCCGCAAGGGCGAAAGAAGGCAGAGCGCGGCAGGAGCCGTCAATTTTTGGACAGCGGCTCACGCTTCGCGGACTATCCGGGACCTCTCAGACCAGCAGCCACTGCTCCGCATCATAGCCGGCGGCAGCCAGCCAGCGGGCGGCATCCTCGTCGGCGCCGTGGGCGGTGAGGGCGTTGAGCAGGAAACAGCGTCCCGGCCCGGGCAGTCCGTCCCGGCCGATGACCGGCACGCCGTGCACCTTCTGCCCGATCTTTTTGGGATCGATGTCCACGAAAGCGGCCACCTGCACGCCTTTTTCCCACAGGGGGGCCAGACGGCGGCGCGCCACCTTGCCCGCGCCCAGCAGGTAGACCCGCGGATGCCAGGGGTTGTGGCGTTCCAGCCAGCGGGCCAGCCAGAGGGCGCGCAACTGGTTGTTGGCGGCCTCGCAATAGCGGCTGTCGCTGCGGGTAGCCCGGCGCGGCGGATCGTTCCAGACCAGCAGCTCCTGCGGCAGCTTGGCCATGCGCACTCCGGCGTGCAGCCAGCGCAGCCACAACTCCCAGTCCTCGGCAAAAAAACCGTCGGCATAGCCGCCGTGCAGCCGGGGCAGCTCGCGCCGGAACATGACCGAAGGATGGCTGACGGGCGTATCGCGAAAACGGTTGCGGCTGATGGCCTCATGATCCAGCAGGCCGTTCTGCCAGTCCACGAAATGGGCAAAGCCGCGCGCGGTCTCGCGGTCGCCGCCAAAATGTACCCGCGTGGCCAGCAGGCCCGTTTCGGGATGTTCCGCCATCCAGGCGGCCTGCAGGGCCAGGCGTTGCGGGTGGCAGACATCATCGGCGTCCATGCGGGCGATGAGCGCGCCCCGGGCGGACTCCAGACCGGCGTTGAGCGCGCCGGGCAGGCCCTCGTGCGGACGATGCAGGACGCGCAGGCAGGGATATTCCGCCGCCAGGGCATCCAGCAGGGCCGCCGTGCCGTCGGTGGAACCGTCATCGACGGCCAGCACCTCGAAGCCCGGTACGGGGGCGTCCGGCGCGGCTTCCTGCCGGGCCAGGGAACGGATGGCCACGCGCAGGGGCTCTTCCCCCTCTGCGGTCAGGGGCAGGGAAGCGCCGTTCCAGACCGGCAGCAGGACGGTCACCAGCGGGCTAGCAGACATGTCTCCTCCCAAAAAACGCACGGGGAGCGCATCAGGCCGCTATGGGCGTGACGCGCTCCCCGTGATGATCAATGACGCAGCAGGGTCCGCACTGCCAGGCACAGTTCCGTGATGCTCTGGCGGGCGTCCAGTTCGTGGTGGGCGGCGTCCCGGTACAGGGGCAGGCGGGCTTCCAGCACCTCGCGCACTTCATCGTCCAGGCTCTTGCCGGTGAGGCTGGGGCGCTGGGCCTCCAGCGGATTGCGCCGCAGGCGGGCGGCCAGCACCTCCACGGGGGCGGACAAAAAAAAGACCCGGCCATGCTCGCGCATATAGCGCCGGTTGGCCTCCGCCAGCACCATGCCGCCGCCGGTGGCCACCACGCCACGGCCCGCCAGCTCCTCACTGGCCAGGCGCAGGGATTCGCTCTCGCGGCTGCGGAAGCCTTCCCAGCCCCAGCGGTCCACCATGGTCGCCACGTCCATGCCCAGACGCTCGCAGAGGTGGTGGTCCGTATCGCAGTAAGGCACGTCCAGCACTTCGGACAGGGCCTTGCCCAGCGTGGTCTTGCCGCAGGCCCGCGGGCCCACAAGGTAGATCAGGGACATGGTGCCTCCCTAGAGGATGCGGTTGCCGTCGGCCGTGATGAGCACCGTGTATTCCCAGCGGATGCCGCCCCATTGCGGATAGTAGAGGCCGGGCTCCACCGTGACCACCATGCCTTCCTGCAGGACCTTGTCGCCGCGACGGCCCAAGCTGGGGGCCTCGTGCGTCTCCAGCCCCACGCCGTGGCCCAGGCCGTGGGTGAACCAGGCCTCCACGCCCGCCTTCTCGAACACGCCCCGCGCCAGCGTATAGGCCTCGTGCAGGGGCAGGCCCGGCCGCATCTTGTCCAGGGCGGCCTGCTGGGCGTCACGCACCAGCTTCATGGTCTCGCGGAACTCCTTGTGCGGCGCGTCGCCCACCCAGAAGGTGCGCGTCTGGTCGGAGCAATAGCCGTCCACGCGGCAGCCCACGTCCACCAGCACCAGGCCGTTGTCCGGCAGCTTTTTCTCGCCGGGGATGGCGTGGGGCAGGGCCGCGTTCTGGTCCACGGCCACGATGGACGGGAAGGCCAGTTCCGAAGCCCCGTTGTCGCGGAAATATTTTTCGATGGCCCAGGCCAGCTCGGCTTCGCTGCGGCCCGGTTGCAGCTGGCTTTCCTCCAGCCAGCGCAGCATGGCGTGGTTGAGGGCGAAGGAACGCTCCAGGGCTTTGATCTCGTCCGCATCCTTGATGACGCGCAGCTCTTCCACCAGGCCGTCGGCGGCCTGCAGATGCGCGCCGCGTCCCACGGCACGGCCCAGCGAGCGGGCGAAATTGAGGCTCACGATCTCCGCCTCCAGGCCCAGGCGGCTGCCGCAGCGCCGCATGAGATGGCCGATCTCCGTGGCCGCATCCGGGCCGTAGATGAGGATGCGGTCCTCGTCCCAGAGACGGGCCGCCGCATCCTTGTAGCGGGCGTCCGTGCAGAGCCAGTCCCGCCCGTCCGCGCAGATGACCAGGCGTCCCGCGCTCTCGTTGAGCTGCACGTCATGCAGCTCGAAGCCGGAAAGATAAAAACGGTTGGCAGCGTGGCTCACCAGCAGGGCATCCAGACCGCGGGCGCGCATCAGTTGGCGCAGGCGGTCGCGTCGGGCAGCATAGGGCGTGTTCATGCGAGGTTCCT
>NZ_JBNPKS010000020.1:0-33491 GCF_050313065.1 Desulfovibrio sp. SGI.230
CTTCCTCCCCGCCCGACACTCAACCACGCAGCCAGTGGCCGGGATAGACCTCCCGCCACGTGCCGTCGCTTTCGTCCCCAGGACAGGGCAGGATCTCTTTGCGTCGCTCGAACAGGGGATCCGGCACGGGCATGGCCGAGAGCAGGGCCCGGGTGTAGGCATGCAGGGGCCGGGCAAACAGCTCTTCCGTGGGGGCCAGCTCCACCAGACGTCCGTGACGCATGACGCCCACGCGGTCGCAGAGGTAGCGCACCATGGCCAGATCGTGGGCGATGAACAAAAAGGTGAAATCGTGCCCCTGCCGCAGATGGCGGAACAGGGCCATGATCTGGGCCTGGATGGAGACATCCAGCGAGGCCACGGGCTCGTCGGCCACGATGAAGCGCGGCTCCAGGGCCACGCTGCGGGCGATGGCCACGCGCTGGCGCTGGCCGCCGGAGATCTCGGCAGGATAGCGGTCCAGGAAACCGGCATCGAGACCCACATGCCCCAGCAGGCGGACGACTTCTTCCCGGCGCTGGCGGGCATCGCGGAAGACGTTCTGGATGACGAAGGGCTCGGCGATGATGTCTTCCACGCGCATGTGCGGGTTCAGGGCCGCGGAGGAGTCCTGGAAGATGATCTGCATCTGGCGCCGGCGTTCCTGCCGCAGGTGCGGGGCCTGGTCGTGGATGTCGTGCCCGTCGAAGAGGATGCGGCCCGTGGTGGGCGGATACAGGCCCATGACGGCGCGGGCCAGCGTGGACTTGCCGCAGCCGGATTCCCCCACCAGACCGAACATCTCGCCCCGGCGGACGGCAAGGTCGAGCCCGTCCACGGCCCGGACGGTCAGGCCCCTGCCGGGACGGAAGTGCAGACGCAGATCCTGCAATTCCAGCAGGGGGCGGTCGTCATCGTCGGGGGCGTAGCCGTGCGCATGGTCCTTTGTGGCTGCCGCGGCTGTTCCCTGCTGGGCGGCCAGGCGGTCATGCAGGCGCTGGTGCCCCTCTCCGAAGGCATAGCGGCTGTCGGACATCTCCAGCGCATGGGCGCTGTCGGTCCAGCACAGGCTGGCACTGCCCCGGCCCGGCGTGATGTGCAGGGGAGGCTCCACTTTGGGGGCCTGCGGGTGCAGCAGCCAGGTGGCGGCCTTGTGCCCGGGGCTGACCTCGAAAAAGGGCGGCATGCGCTGGTAGTCCACCTTCATGGCCCAGGCGTTGCGCTCCGCAAAGGCATCGCCCGGCGGCGGGTCCAGCAGGCTGGGCGGCATGCCGGGGATGCCCCGCAACTGCCCGCTGCGCACGGCCAGCGCGGGCAAGGCCCCCAGCAGGCCCCAGGTGTAGGGATGCCGGGGATCGTAGAAGACATCGGCGGCGCTGCCGGTCTCCACCAGACGCCCCGCGTACATGACGGCCACCCTGTCGGCCACGCGGGCCACCACGCCCAGATCGTGCGAGACGAGGATGATGCCCACGCCGGTCTTGCGCTGCACGTCGCGCAGCAGATCCAGCATGCGGGCCTGCACGGTCACGTCCAGCGCGGTGGTGGGCTCGTCGGCCAGCAGGATGCGCGGCCCCAGGGCCAGGGCGATGGCCAGCACGCAGCGCTGCCGCATGCCGCCGGAAAAATAGTGCGGTTGCAGGCGCATGCGCGCCTCGGGATCGTCGATGCCCACCAGCTCCAGCAGTTCGAGGGCCCGCTGCCGGGCCTGCTCCGGGCGCATGCGGCGATGGCGGCGCAGGGCCTCCATGATCTGGTCGCCCACGGGCAGGGTGGGGTTGAGGCTGGCCATGGGATCCTGGAAGAGCATGGCGGCCTGCGGGCCGCGCACGGCGCGCATCTGCCGCTCGCTGCAGGGCACGATGTCGCGGCCTTCCAGCAGGATGCGGCCCGAGATGCGGGCATTGTCCGGCAGCAGGCGCAGGATGGAGCGGCAAAGCACGGACTTGCCGCAGCCCGATTCGCCCACGATGGCCAGGGTCTCCCCGGCGTGCAGTTCCAGATCGACGCCGCGCACGGCCTGTACCTGTCCGGCGGGGGTAGCGAAGGTGATGTGCAGGTCTTCCAGTTGCAGCAGGGGCGTCATGGCAGGAGCGGGGTTGAGGTTGGAGAAGGGCGGCCGGACATTGTACGGCGCGGGGACGGCAGCCGCGCCCGCGTCTTTTCCCGGCGGGCCATCCGGCCGGTGCGGCGCGTCAGGTTCGGGACAGGGGGCCGCAGGACGGCAGACGACGGGGGCACCGCGTCCGGCCTGCGGACGACGGCACCCCCGTCAGAAACATCTTCCCGCGGCGTCTAGCGTTGCAGGGTCCAGTCTTCGATGTTCCACATGACGCCCACGGCATGATGCCCCAGGACGCGGGTGGTATCCAGCCCCTTGAGACCGGCCACGCTCACATAGTTGCCGTGCAGGTAGACCAGGGGCAGCTGCGCGGGCATGGCGGCATAGGCCACTTCAAAGGCCCGATAGGCGGCCTTGCGCTTGGCGGGGTCCTCGGTGGCGCGGCCCTCACGCAGCAGCTCGTCCACCTTGGGGCTGGAATAGGCCATGTTGTTGTCGCTGGCGCCGGTGACGAAGCTCTTGAACACGCCGTCGGGGTCGAACTCGGCGGCAAAACCGGCCAGATAGCCGTTGTAACCGGCCTTCCAGTCGAAGCGCGTGACCAGGGCGATGTTCATTTCCACCCCAGCTTTCTTGAACTGGCGGGACAGGACGTTGATGATGTCCACGCGCTCTTCTTCGTAGTCGCGCACCTGGATGGTGAAGGAGAAGCGCTCGCCGTTACGGGCGTAGATGCCGTCCGGGCCCTTTTTCCAGCCCAGGCGCTCCATCTCGGCCGCGAACTTTTTCAGGTCATAGGGATAGACGTCGGCAGCGGGGTTGCCGCCCAGAGGGCTGGTCTGGATGGGGCTGAAGGCCGGGAAGCCCTGGCCCGCCAGCACGCCGTCCACGATGGCCTGCTTGTCCACGGCGTAGTTGAGCACCGCGATGGAGTCCTTGTTGCGCTGCCAGAAGGGCGTGTGGAAGTCCATGGCCACCGTGCGCAGGTCGGCGGTGGTGAAGTCCACGGTGGTGAAGCCGTCCTTGCCGCGGAAGGTGCGGGCATACTTGGCGTTGAGCCAGGCCAGGTCGGCCTCGCCGGAACGCAGCATGAGGGCCTTGGTGCTCTCCACGGCCACGGTCTTGTAGACGATGCGCTCGATGGACGGCACCTTGCCGTAATAGTCCGTGTTGCGCTCCAGCACGATCATGCCGCCGGCCGTGTCCCAGGAGACGAACTTGAAGCGGCCGGTCCCCACGGGAACGTGGTTGGCGGGCACGGTGTTGATGTCGTGGCCCTCATAGAGGTGGGCGGGCAGGATGCCCATGCAGAAATTGTCCAGCATGGCCGCATTGACCCGCGCCAGCCGGATGACCACGGTGCGCTCGTCCGGGGCCGAGATCCGGCTGATGTCCTGATAGTTGCTGGTGATGGTGGAGGTCAGGGTCTTGTCGCTGGTCAGGGCCGTGTAGGTGTAGACCACGTCCCGGGCGCTGAAGGGCGCGCCGTCGTGCCATTTGACCCCGTCGCGCAGGTGGAAGGTATAGGTCAGGGTCTTGGGATCATAGTCCACGCTTTTGGCCAGGTCGGGCACGGGCAGGCCCTTGGCGTCGAACTTCATGAGCCCGGAAAAGATGATGGTGGGCAGTTCCTGATGGGGGCTGAGCACGGGGTTGATGGTGTCCTCGTTCTCGCCGGCATAGACCAGGGTGTTGGCCAGGTCGGCGGCCGGGGCCGGATGGGCGGTCAGCAGGGCCAGAGCCAGCAGGCAGCAGGACAGCAGGGATCGTTTCACGGCGGGGGTTCCTCGGCGGCGGGCCCGGGGCCCGGGTTGAAGGTTCTCGGCGGACGGGGGAACAAAGATGCCCCCGGGCGGGCGGCATGTATCCGGGGCAGGCGGGGCCTGCCGGTGTTCAGAGATTGCTGGGGCCCCGGACGCTGTTGCGGCGGAAGTGGTGACCCAGGCTCGTGATGCAGAGCAGGGCCGTCACCAGGAACAGGCCGGGGATGAGGATCACCCACCAGGTGTTGAGCAGCAGGGCCTTGTCGGCCAGGGCCAGCATGCTGCCCCAGGAAAGTTCGTCCACAGGCAGGCCAAGGCCCAGGAAGCTGAGGGTGGATTCCATGGCGATGCTGGTGCTGACGGCCGAGATGACCACGAAGAGGATGGCCGAGACCACATTGGGCACCAGATGGCGGCGCATGATCCAGCCAAAGCTGCCGCCCATGCAGCGTGAGGCCAGGATGTATTCGCTGTGGCGTATCTGGCGCACCTCGCCGCGCACGATGCGGGCCAGGGCGAACCAGCCCGTGACGCCGATGAGCAGGGCGATGCTCAGGGCGTTCTGGGGGCCCAGAAGGGAGACGGCCAGCAGCAGCACCAGCAGCACGGGGATGCTTTGGACGAGCTCCACAAGGCGCATGAGCAGGGCGTCGGTACGGGCCGGGGCGATGCCGGACAGGCAGCCGTAGGCCACGCCCAGCACGGTGATAACCGCGGCGCTCAACAGGCCGATGAGCAGGGAGGCCCGGCCGCCGAACCAGATGATGGAATAGATGTCCCGGCCCAGGGAGTCTGTACCGAAAAAGAACCGGCTGCCGGGCGGGGTGTTGCGGTCGGCAAGGTAGAATTCGGCGGGGTCGTGGTTGGCCAGCCAGGGCGCGCACAGGCAGCCCAGCACCAGCAGGAGCAGCAGGCACAGGGGCAGCAGGGGCAGGCGGGCCAGGCGCTGCCGCCAGCCGGGACGACGCAGGGCCGGGCGGTGTTCCCGCCAGCCCGCGCCCACCAGCTCGAAGGCATCGTCGGGGAGGGCCTCCTGCGGCCGGGTCGCGGCGCTGTGGGGGGCCGTACGGGTCTCGTCCATCAGCAGACCACCTCACCGCTCTTGATGCGCGGGTCGATGGCCTCGTTGATGCTCTGGGCCAGCAGACTGCTGATGATGACCATGGCCCCGGTGAACAGGACCATGAGCATGAGCAGGTTGTAATCGTGATACTTGGCGCTGGAGATGGCCAGCAGGCCGATGCCGGGATAGTTGAACACGGCTTCGGCCACATAGGTGCCGCTGAGCACATGCGGGATGGAGATGGCCATGATGCCCACCACCGTGGGCATGACGTTGCGCAGGCAGTGGCTCCAGAGCACGCGGGTGCGGCCCAGGCCCTTGGAGCGGGCCAGTAGCACATAATCGCGCCGTACTTCGTCCAGCAGCTTGTTGCGGATCATGTAGGCGTAATACCACAGGTGGCTGGCCACCATGACGGCCAGCGGCAGCACCAGATGGCGGGCGCGGTCGGCGATGTCGCCGGCCTTGCCGTAGCTGTAGGCGCCGCTGCTGGGCAGCCATTCCAGATTGACGCTGAAGACCAGCACCAGCAGCACGCCCAGCCAGAAGGCCGGGACATAATAGGCCGTGGTGCCCACCCGGCAGATGAGGCGGTCCAGGGCGCTGTGCTCGAAGCGGGCGCAGAGCAGGGCCAGGGCGATGGCCAGCACGAAAACCAGCGCGTAGGCCAGCCCGCCCAGCAACAGGGTGTTGCCCAGCAGGGGCAGGACCACATCCACCACCGGGCGCTTGTATTTGAGCGACATGCCGAAGTCGCCGTCCAGCACGTTGCCGGCCCAGCGTCGGTACTGTTCCCAGATGGGGCCGTCCAGGCCCAGGCGCCGGCGGGCGGCGTCCAGCTCGGCGCTGCTCATGGATTGCACGGCATCGCCGTAATAGGATTGCAGGGGATCGCCGGGCGTCAGGCGCGAGATGTAGAAGACCGCCAGCGAGAGCGCCAGCAGCATCAGCACCAGCAGCGCTGCCTTGCGCAGCAGGGAGGCTATGAGGGTCGGCATGACATCCTCCGGTCGGCCTGACGGTCGCATCCGGTTTTTGGTGTTACAAATTGCAAATCCGTGTCACGGCTATTTAGGGCCATAAAAGCTGCCGTGTCAAGGCAGGGGCCGGAAAAAAGCGGACATGGCGTGCTTTCGCGCCATCCTGCGGACAGGAGCGGCGCGTGCGCGTCCGGCTGTCTGTTGCCGCTGCCCGCCGCCGGAGGGGTGGTCACCAAAACATGGAAAAATCATTCCTGATTCTGCCGAAAACGTGACAAGAGCCGGGAAATGTCGTATGCCTTGCGCAGTCTTCGCGAGACGTTCAGCCCCTAAAGAGAGCCGCCGCAGTGTCCCATCTGACCCGAGAAAAACTGGAAGCCCTTTCCCGCTGCTGGGAGCAGTGGGAAGCCGAGGCCGCCACGCCCCAGCGCAAGGTGGCGCGTGCCCGGCTGCATCTGTTGTTCCTGCTGCTGCGTTACGGCGGCCTGCGCCTTGGCGAGGCGCTGGAGCTGGACGCCCGCAAGGATGTGGACACCGTGACCGGTATGGTGCATGTTCCGGGTCCCAACAGCCGGGACGTACTGCTGCCCCTGAGCGCCATGCGCCATGTGCGCCGCATCCTGAGCCTGCCCGAGGCCGAGAGCATGGGCAGGGACTTTTTGCACTTCGACCAGGGCTTCATCCGCAAGAGCTTCTATGCCGTGGCCCGGCCGCTGGGGCTGGACAGGGCCCTGGTGGGGCCGCGCGCCATCCGCTACGCCCGCGGGCTGGAGCTTCTGGACCTGCATGTGCCGGTCAACCTGGTGCAGAAATTTCTGGGCCAGCAAAAGCCTTCGCAGATCGCGGCCTTCCTCAACTTCTCCGACGGCGCCGCGCGGCGCATGGTCCAGAACAAGACCCTGGGGCCCTCGTCCGGCACGGACCCGCTCTGCAATTCCTTTCTGGGCATCGTGGAGGACATTTCCGTGGGCATGCGCATGGCCTCGGTGAGCGTGCGCACCTTCGGCGACATGCGCCTTGGCGTGCAGTGCAGCACGCGCCAGTTCGTGCATATGGAGATCCACGCCAACCAGGTGGTCACCGTGCTGGTGGACCCGGAACAGATCGTGCTCTCGCGCAGCCGTGCCACGCTCAGCATGGGCAACTGCCTGCCCTGTACGGTGCAGAGCATCCACCAGGATCAGGTGGAGTCCTTCGTCTCGCTGGAACTGGGCGACGGCTCGCGCCTGTGCGCCACGGTGGAGACGCCGGGCCTGCTCCGGGTGGGCATCTACGAGGGCCAGAAAGTCTACGCCCATTTCCCGTCACGGGCCGCGCGCCTGTGTCTGGACTGATATTTCCCGCAAGGGGCCGCCGTTCCGAACCGGCGGCGCATCATCAACCAATCAAGGAGTCGTATCATGAAAAACCTGAAAAAACTGTTCCTGCCCGTGCTGGCCGCCGCCTTCCTGGCCGCTCCGGCCCAGGCTGCCGACACGCTGATGATGGCCACCACCACCAGCACCCAGGATACCGGCCTGCTGGAATTCCTGGCCCCCACCTTCCAGAAAGAGACCGGCATCGAGCTGAAATGGGTGGCCGTGGGCACCGGCAAGGCCCTGGAGATCGCCAAGAACTGTGACGCCGACGTGCTGCTGGTGCACGCCCCCGCCGCTGAAAAGGAATTCGTCAAGGCCGGTCACGGTATCGACCGCCGTCAGGTGATGTACAACGACTTCGTGGTGGTGGGCCCCAAGGCTGACCCCGCAGGCGTCAAGGGCAAGGATACCGCCGCCGCCCTCAAGACCATCGCCGACAAAAAGGCCTCTTTCGTGAGCCGCGGCGACCAGTCCGGCACCCACAAGGCCGAACTCAAGCTGTGGAAGCAGTCCGGCCTCAATCCCGACAAGGAAGCCTTCTACATCTCCGCCGGCCAGGGCATGATGGCCACCCTGAACATGGCCGCTGAAAAGAGCGCCTACACCCTGACCGACCGCGGCACCTGGATCAAGTTCAACGCCCAGCAGGGCGCCAAGAACCCCCTGGCCATCGTGGTGGAAGGTGACAAGGCCCTGTTCAACCAGTACAGCGTCATCACCGTGAACCCCAAGCAGTGCCCCAAGACCAAGGCCGACCTGGGCAAGAAGTTTGAAGACTGGTGGGTGGCCCCCTCCACCCAGAAGCGCATCGCCGAGTTCAAGCTGGAAGGCAAGCAGCTCTTCTTCCCCAACGCCGGCAAGTAGCGTTTTTCCGTCCGTTGGCGGGGACGGTCTCCGGGCCGTCCCCGTTTTGTTTTTCGACCTCCCTCCACGGATTCCCTCCGTCGCATTCCTGGTGCTCTATGGACTATCTGGTCAACGGCTTCTGGGCGGCCTTCGCCCTGCTGGCCAATATGGACGACGCCACCTTCTCGGCCATCACGGCCACGCTGGTGTCCACGTCCTACGCCATGGCGGCATCGCTGCTCATGGGCCTGCCCATGGGCTTTGCCCTGGGCTATTGTGATTTTCCCGGCAAAAAGGTCTTGCGCCTCATCTCCGACACCCTGCTGGCCTTCCCCACCGTGCTCATCGGCCTGCTGGTCTATGCCTTCATCACCTATCGCGGCCCGCTGGGCGAATGGGGCCTGCTCTTCACTCTGCCGGGCATGGCCATCGGCCAGACCCTGCTGGCCCTGCCCATCGTGGTCTCGTGGGTGGCCCAGGCCGTGGAGGGCCTTGACCCCCGCTGCCGCCAGACCCTGCTGACCCTGGGGGCCCGGCCCCTGCAACTGGCCTGGCTGAGCCTGTGCGAAGTGCGCTTCGCCATCGCCATGGTCTGCCTGACCGCCTTCGGCCGCGTCATCACCGAGGTGGGCATCGCCATGATGCTGGGCGGCAACGTGCGCTATCATACCCGCACCATGACCACGGCCATCGCCCTGGAGACCAGCAAGGGCGAGTTCGCCCAGGGCATCGCGCTGGGCCTGGTGCTGCTGTTAATGGCCTTTGCCATCAACGTGCTCATGACCTTCATCAAGCACCGGGGGCGCATATGAGCCTTTTGTACGAAGTCCGCGGCCTGGTGCGCCGTTACGGCCGCGTGACCGCGCTGGACCTGCCCGCCCTGGGCGTGGACGAGCTGCGTATCCACAGCGGCCAGGTGCTGACCCTGGTGGGCTACAACGGCAGCGGCAAGTCCACCCTGCTGCGCCTGCTGGCCTTTCTGGAAGAGCCCGACGAGGGCCGCATCATCTATCATGGCGGCGAGGACCCGCGCCGCGAGGTGAGCCTGCTGCTCCAGGAACCCTATCTGCTCAAGACCACCGTGTTCGAGAACGTGGTGCTGGGCCTGAAGCTGCGCGGCCGTCGGGACGGTCTGGAGGACGCCTATCAGGCCGCCATGCGGCAGGTGGGCTTCGATGATCCCGATGCCATGCGCCGCCGCGGGCCAAATGCCCTTTCCGGCGGGGAACGCCAGCGCGTGGCCTTGGCCTCGCGCCTGGTGCTGCGTCCGCGCGCCCTGCTGCTGGACGAGCCCACCTCCAACGTGGACGTGCGCAGCGCCCGCGCCATCGCCGCCGCCGTGGCCCGGTGCCGGGCCGAAGGCGCGGCCATCGTCTGTTCCACCCACGATCCCGCGCTCATGCAGGCCCTGGGCGGGGAACAGCTCAAACTGGGCCAGGGCTGGAGCCTGGACGGATAAAGGGCCGGGCCAGGGGTGAGACGGGGGAAGGAGGGGGCCCTTTTTCTTGCGGAAAAAAGGGCCCCCTCCTTCCCCCGTACCCCCATCCTCCCCGCCAAAAACCGCTCATACGGGTCTGTGCGCGGCTGTCAGGCGTCTGGCTGGCCGTGGTTGCCCTCCCAATTTCCCTCTGCTAATCTGCCCGCCGGTGATGCTTCTATCCCGATGTAGCCGTGGTTGCCCTCCCAATTTCCCTCTGCTAATCTCGCAGATGGCCACGGAAGTTCTCGCGGAACGCCGTGGTTGCCCTCCCAATTTCCCTCTGCTAATCTCAAGATTTCGACGACTACGAGCAGACAGAGGCCGTGGTTGCCCTCCCAATTTCCCTCTGCTAATCTACATATGCCCGCACATGTACGCACACACGCGCCGTGGTTGCCCTCCCAATTTCCCTCTGCTAATCTTACGCTATGAAAGCGCAACGCCAGTATGTCGCCGTGGTTGCCCTCCCAATTTCCCTCTGCTAATCTATCAGGGCATCCTTTACCCACGCCCGATAGGCCGTGGTTGCCCTCCCAATTTCCCTCTGCTAATCTGGAAAATGGAAAACCTTGTGTTTTTACTGGAGAAAACAGTGTTTTTTCCGGTAAGAGCACAAGGTTTTTCCGTATGGGGCGCTGTATGGGCAGCACTTTTTAGAAAAGCAGCAATTGCGTGGCCGCCTCCTTTTCCATGACCGGCATGTCCCCCACCAGCAATCTCATGCGGCCGTACTGTTTTTCCGTCACCTGCAGCAGGCGCACACAGCCGTGCGGCGGCAGGTTCTTTTGCAGCCGCCGGATATGGGTCTCCACATTTTCCGGGCCCCGGCAAACGCGGGCATAGACCGAGAGCTGCACCCGGTCATAGCCGTCCCGCAGCAAAAAGTTGCGGAAGCGGTTGGCCTCCCGCTGGTCATCCTTTGTTTTGACCGGCAGATCGAAAAAGACCAGCAAACGCATGTATCGCACCTCTTCCGCGGGCATGCTCCCCCCTTATTCCCCAAGCTGGGGAAAGGGCGGTAGAGGCCCTTTTTCGGCATAATAGGCACGCACGGCCTCCACCTGACGGCCCACGGCCTGGGGCAGCAGGCAGCGGCCCCCTTCCCAGTCCACCTGCCCGTGCAGCAGGCCCAGCAACGCGGCCTTGTCCGCCGGAGCCAGTTCCGCGTCGTCCCCGGCCGGGCCCGCTTCCATATGGCGCGCCACCAGCAGGTCCGCGAAAGGTCGCCAGGCTTCCATCATGTCGTCGGCCAGATTGAAAGCATTGTACGGGCCCCGGTGATGGATGCCCAGCGCCGGGGCAAAGCCCCGTGCCGCCAGTTCCCGAGCCACACAGGCCCGCAGCAGGGCATAGGCATAGTTCAGCAGGCTGTTGCGCCTGTCCGCGGCGTCCGGGTCACGCCGGAAGTGGCGGAACAGGCGGCTCCAGTACAGGCGGGCGGCCACGGCTTCCACATTGTCCGGGTCGCCGCTGCCCACTTTGGCCCGCAGGGCCGCCACCCGTTCCGCGCCGTCACGGCCCAGCAGGCGCAGGCAGGCCGCCTGATTGCCGATCTTGGCCCGTACGCAGGCCTGCCACAGCCGTTTTTTGCGTACTTCTCCCAGCCCCGCCTGGGCTTGCAGGGTGGACAGCTGCCGGTAATAGGGCGCCAGCGGCAGCACGGCGGCGCAGGGCATGTGCCGGGCATCCACGGTCAGCAGCAGGCAACCTTGTTCCGCGCAGGCCGAGAGCAGGGCCGCGCTCAGGCGGGCCTGGGGCGTGTCGATAACCACGAAGCCCAGGTCTTCCAGCGGCAGGGCCACGTCCTCTTCTCCTTCCCGGCGCAGCAGCAGGCGTCCGGCCCGCAGGTCCAGCCGGGCCGGGCTGCTGATGCACAGGCCCCGCCAGCTCATGACCGGCCCCGGGGATCGGCCTCGCGGCGGACCAGGGACAGGCGGCCGAAACGGTCCACCCGGTATTTTTCAAAGCGCTTCAGATTTTGGATGCCGATTCCTCGAATAGTATTTTTCTTATCATGAGCAAGGCTTAAGCTGATATTGGCGGAACCTCTATCTGGACCCTCAAAATAGCCTTCCTTCACCTCGCCCTTGCGGTTCTCCGTCAGCACATAGCAATCCGGTGTCAGGGAAAAAAGGAAGTGATAGTCCTCCGTCAGTTCGAGCCAGTCCTTTTCATCCTTGTGCGCGACGCAGGCCCGCAGGGGCAGGCGTTTGTCCGCCACGTCCTTGGCGTAGACGGGCACCATGTAGAACTTGCCGTCACGGCTGTAGATGTCCGTACGTACTATGCCACCGTTTTTGGCCTGGGCCTGTCCGGAGCCCCGCTGCAAGATTACGCCGCTGCTGAACTCTCCGGCGCGCACGCGCACATGCCGGATGATGTCGCCATGTGCCGAGCGGGGCAGATCGTCCCCCGGCTTGCCCGCATCCAGCCAGCGGCGCAGGGCCGCCACCACGTCCGGGCAGCGGGCGGCGTCCTTGATCCTGTCCAGGTCGGCCACCGTCAGCCTGGCCACGGCCTTGCGCTCGTACAGCACGCGCCGCGTCTCCCCGTCGGGTTGCCGTTCCTCGCGGATGGCGCGCAGGGTCTCCTCATGCAGGGGGCCCTTGGTGCGGCCGCGTTCCACGCGCGAGACGAAGACCGAGCCCAGGGCCCGGCCCACCGTGGTGCTGAAGTCCTGCCACGGGCAGGGGATGTGCAGGCGTTCGGGGCCGTTCTCCTCCCGCTGGAAAGCCCGCACCATGCGTTGCAGCATCCCTTCGCTGCACGCGGCCACCAGCAGGGCGTCCAGGGCGTGATGCCGGTCGCCGGAGCGCTGGCCGTCGATCTTTTTCAGGGCCTGCACGCCCCAGTGGCGGCGTAAAAAGTCCGTCACCTGCCCCGGCCGCGCGAAGAAACGCCGCCGCGTCCTGCCTTCCGCGTCCTGCATGGGCACGTCATGGCGGGCGTACTCCTCCTCCAGCCAGCGCAGGGTCAGACGGGCCACATAGCTGGAATCCGTCAGGTTGCGGGCATGGAAGCGCCCCTGTACTTCGGCGCTCAGGTCGCGCAGCAGGTAGTTGCGCTTTTTCAGTCCTTTGAGCGGCAGGCTCTGGACCCATTGCTCAAAGTCGTGCCAGGCCTGCGGCTGTGCGGCGCCCAACCATTCCCACGGTGTCCTGCCGCCCTTGGCCTGGTTGGCCGCGTGACAGCACAGGCAGAGGTTGTGGAAACTGTTGTCGAAGGTACGGCTGCGCGGCAGGATGTGGTCCACCTGCACGGCATTGACGCCGTCGGCCAGCCATGCCGGGGGGATGCTGCCTTGCGGCATGGCGTTGCCGTAGGCACGCTCGCCGCCCGCATGGCGCCACAGCATGTAATAGGCGCACTTCCCGTCCTGCTGCCTCCACAGTTCATAGCGCTGCACTTCCCCGGCGCTGACCGTTTCCGGGCTCTTGCCCAGTAATTGGGCCACGGCTTTGCGGGCGGCTTCCTTTTCTTTGGTGCGCCGTTCCAGGCCCCGCGAGATGCGGTTGCGTTCCTCACCGCTCTTGCCTACCTCGCGCAGCAGCTCCACATGCACCCGGCCGGGCAGAAAGCCGAACTCGCGGCAGATGGCGGAGAACTGGCGGCGCACCTCGCGGAAGACGCGCAGGACCACCGGATTGCGGATGTCCGTCACGTCGGTCTTTTGGGCCGCGCGCGGGTCGAACCCGGCCAGCTCGCAGGCGGCGGCATATTCGCCGCAAGCCAGCATATGCGGCAGGATGGCTTCCATGGCCCGCAGGCTCAGACGTGCCGTGCCCTGAAAGATGCCCAGCTTCCCTTCCCCGGCGGCCTGTGACAGGGCCGCGATCCGGGGCGCGGCCAGCGGCAGCAGGGCCAGCACGGCGCGGATCTGGTCCAGATCATTGAGTTCGGACACGATGCGGGCCACCGCATCAGTCAGGCGCAGCCCCGCCATGCCCCGCGCCAGCAGGGCCGCCGCCGGGGCGGACAGGGCGCCCGTGGCGGCCAGCCGGGCGGCGTCGGCCTCGTCCAGACGCTGTTCATGCAGGGCTTCATATGCATCGCCAAGGATGCCCCTCAGGCAGGCCGTGCCCTGGCAACACTTGCCGGTACGCATGACCACGTCCGCTTTTTCGGGATCCTGGACGTTGCCCTTTTCCGTCACACCGTAGGAAAGGCCCGCAAAACGGCAACCGGCAGGCAGGCGCAGTACCTGCCGCAATTTTTTGTAGGTGACGGACTGCACGCTGCCGAAAACGGCGCACGCCGCCTGCCGCTGTTCCTCGCTCAGGGGCGTCTCTTCCCCTGTTTCCTGTCGCAGGCGCATATTGCACAGCGCCTGGACATAACGGAACAGTTCGGCCGTGGGGGCGAAGCGCGGGGCCCGGCGCTCCCCTTCCAGAAAGGCGCACGGCCCCACCATATGGCTGACGGGAGCCAGCGGCCGCTGCGCGAAGGCCAACTCCGCATAACGGCACCGGACCTCCTCTCCGGCCAGAGGGTTGCCAAGCTCCCGCTGGCGTGTGAACAGGATATCCACCTCGTTTTCCTGCAAGCTGCGCAGCATGCACAGGTCATAACGCGGTGCGCCGGTATGGTCGGCCCGGTTGCGACGTCGCTCCCGCGAGGCCAGCAGGGCACCGACGGTCAGGCCGCTGGCCTCCACTTCCTGCTGCAGATTCGAGACAGCCTGCAATACCTGGCCCATCTCCTTGTCACTGCCGCTGCGGTCAGTCTTGCTGTTGGAACGGAAACCGCGATGCTTGGCGATATGCAACAGCACCACGGCCCATTCCCGGGCCTCCAGCCGTCGCTCCAGCCCCTCGCGGCGCAATTGCCACGGATCGCATTGCGCGCCCCGCCCTTTGCCCAGATGGAACGCATCGGCATCCCGGACGCCGGGCACTCCCAGGCTGTCCAGCAGGGCACGGACACGCCGCATCCTTTGGGCCCGCCGCGCCGTCGTCCGGCGCTGCATGCGGGCCGTGCGCCGCTTTACGTTCAGCAGCTCCTTGGTCTTGGCGTTTTCGGGAACATGGAACAGCCGCACCCCCAGGGCATAGGTTGTCTCTCCCTGCGGGGTCTGCCGTTGCAGCAGGCGCTGTTCGCCTGTTTGAAGGTCTTCTTCCAGCAGGGCCCAGCCCAGAGAGCCCACGCCTATGTCCAGTCCGAGGATAACGTCGTCACGTACCTGCATAGGAATATCCTTGACAGTATATAGAATAAGAGGATACTTTTTATTTGCTCTTTAGCAGAGGGCAGTTGGGAGCGCAACCACGGTAATCTTTTCTGTGGAAAAGAGCTCCTGTATGGGGATGGATTTTAAGATCTGTCCCCATACATCTTTTCTAAGAGTCTTTTTTAAATATCATGCTGTATTATGCTCTGTTTTGCAGTTGACTAAAAAATTATGTGCTGCTTTTTTAACAGCCTTTTTTGCTGGTTATGACAGCTTTGTTCCCGGTCAAAGACAACGGTCAGGGCTGCTGAAACGAAACACGCTTTTCCCTGTTTTTTCGAGGAAAGGCGTGTTTCGTTTTTCTGTCGCCAACGGTCTTTTCGAGGGCTGCCAGATGGTTAGTCTGCATGAGGGGAAGGCAGTTTTTCCGTCCTGACTCTCAACCAAAAACACGCTTTTGCTCCAGACTTGGATATTGCCGGGCAAAAGCGTGTTTTTTGTCGTGTTTTATGAAATTTTTTTAAGAATCAGCGCTTCAAAGGCCGCATCCCTGCCGGAAGCGTGTCCGTTTTGGGGAGGGGCAGGGCCGGAAGCGTGTCTGTTTTTCCGTTTTCTTGACCAATTTTTTTTTGCGGGACTAAGGTGGGTCAAACTGGATGGATGTACTGCTGAACTGCCTTGTTTCGCATCAATCAAAGGAGAGTTTCATGTTCCGTTTCCTGCGGGTCAACATGGCCGCCAAGACCTGTGTGTTTGAAGATATCCCCGAAGAATACGCCGGTCTGGGCGGTCGTGCCCTGACCTCCACCATCGTGGCGCGCGAAGTCAACCCCATCTGTACGCCGCTGGGCCCCCACAACAAGCTGGTGTTCGCTCCCGGCCTGCTGGGCGCCACCAACAGCCCCAACGGCAACCGTATTTCTGTGGGCTGCAAGAGCCCCCTCACCGAAGGCATCAAGGAATCCAACTCCGGCGGTCAGCCCGGCGGCCATCTGGCCAAGCTGGGCATCATGGCCATCATCGTTGAAGACATGGCCACCGAAGGCGAATGGTGGCAGCTGGAACTGAGCAAGGACTCCGCCAAGCTGGTGCCCTCCACCGTGGCCGGCCTCAACAACTTCGACGCCGTCGCCAAACTGGTGGAGACCTACGGCGACAAGTGCAGCTATGTGACCATCGGCCGCGCCGGTGAGTTCAAGCTGACCGCCGCCAGTATCGCTTTCACCGACCGCGAGCTGCGTCCCATGCGTCACGCCGGCCGCGGCGGCGTGGGCGCCGTCATGGGTTCCAAGGGCCTCAAGGCCATCATCATCAACCCCGAGGGCGGCAAGAACCATCCTCTGGCGGATGAAAAGGCCTTCCGCGAAGCTTCCAAGCGCTTCGCCAAGGCTCTGACCGAGCATCCCATCACCGGCAAGGGCCTGGCCGAATACGGCACCGGCGTGCTGGTGAACATCCTGCACGAAGCCGGCGGTCTGCCCACCGCCAACTTCACCGTGGGCCAGTTCGACAAGCACGAAGGCGTGTCCGGCGAGACCATGAACCGCCTGACCAAGGAACGCGGCGGCGAAGGTGCCGTGGCCCACGGCTGCATGAGCGGCTGCATCATCCGCTGCTCCGGCCTGTTCCCCGACAAGCAGGGCAAGTTCCAGAGCAAGTGGCCTGAATACGAGACCCTGTGGTCCTTCGGTCCCCACAGCGGCATCAGCGACATCGACGCCGTGAGCCGCTTCGACTACATGTGCGACGACATCGGTGTGGACACCATCGACGTGGGCGTGGCCGTGGGCGTCGCCATGGCCGGCGGCGGCATCCCCTACGGTGATGCCGAGGCCGTGAAGGCCGCCATGCAGGGCATCAGCGACGGTACCCCCCTGGGCCGCATCATCGGCTGCGGTACCGCCACCACCGGCCGCGTGTTCGGCGTGCGCCGCGTGCCCTGCGTCAAGGGCCAGAGCCTGCCCGCGTACGATCCTCGCGCCGTCAAGGGCGTGGGCGTGACCTACGCCACCACCCCCATGGGCGCCGACCACACCGCCGGTTACGCCGTGACCGCCAACATCCTGAGCTGCGGCGGCAAGGTCGATCCGTTGAAGCCCGAAGGCCAGATCGAACTGTCCCGCAACCTGCAGATCGCCACGGCCTCCGTGGACTCCGTGGGCCTGTGCCTGTTCACCGCCTTCGCCATCCTGGACATCCCGGATGCCCTGGCCGCCATCGTGGACATGCTCAACGCCAAGTACGGCTGGCAGCTGACCGGTGACGACGTGGTCACCCTGGGCCAGCGCATCCTCTCCACCGAAATCGACTTCAACCGTCGTGCCGGCATCACCGAATCCGCCGACCACCTGCCCGATTTCTTCGTGGACGAGCCCGTGGCCCCGCACAACACGACCTTCGACATCTCGCACGAAGAGCTGAAGACGGTCTTCAACTGGATCAAGAAGTAGCATAGACTGAGACCGGGCCCGCCTTTGGGGCGGGCCCGGATCGTCACACTTTTTCTTGACCGGCGGACGCCATCATCGGAGGCAGCATGAGCATACTCGTCAAACTGAGCACGACCCTGCGGGACTATGTACCGGGATATGACCCAGAAGCGGGGATAACGCTTGATGCGCCCGAAGACGCCACGGCTGCCGATGTGGCAAGGATGGTGGGACTGCCGCTGGAAGAGATAAAAATCGTCATGATCAACGGGCGTCAAAAAGAGGTCCAGAGCAAGATATGCGACGGTGCTCGTGTGGCCTTTTTTCCTGCTGTCGGAGGAGGTTAGACGCCCGTTGATCATGACACCCATCACATCGCCATCCCCTGGGGAAGGGGCATGTTCCGCAGCGTTCCCGCCCTGGACTGCGTCCAGGATACGGGAGCGCCTCGGCGCGTTCCTGCACGACGGCTCGCTGGCCTCATGGGCCGGGCCGCATGTGCTGCGCCGGGCTGCGGACGGTACGCCCTTCGTCGGCGGCACTGCCATCCGGCAGCTGGCCGCAGGGGCCGTCCTTCCCGAACGGGAGGTGATGGTCGCGCTCCTGCAAGACGGCATCTGGCCGGAACGCTTCCGTAGAAACTACGGTGTTTTTTCCGCTGATGCAATGGTTCATCTGTTGCAAACTCGTGTCTTCGTGCTGGGCTGCGGCGGTCTGGGCGGGCATGTGGCCTCCCTGCTGGCGCGGCTGGGCGTGGGGGGCCTGCGCCTGTGCGACAGCGACATCTTTGAGGAGAGCAACCTCAATCGTCAGTATTTCTGCACGGAAAGCACGCTGGGCCAGCCCAAGGCCGTGGCCACGGCGCGCGGTTTGTGCGACATGGCAGGCTATCTGGCCCTGGATGTGCGGCATGCGGAAGCGGATGAAAAAAATTTGCCGGACATGCTGCAAGATGTGGATGTGGCCCTGGATTGTCTGGACGACCTTGCGCTGAAAATGCTATTGGAAGAACGTTCCGCCGCGGCGGGGGTGCCGTTCGTGCACGGCTCCGTGCTGCGGGCCGAGGGCTTCGCACGCGCGGCCCGTTCCGGGCGCCTGCATCTGCGGGAACTCTACGCTTCCGGGCTGACCAGCGAGGAAGCGGGCAGTGCCCGCCACGAAGGCGTCATCGCCACGGCCCCGGCCGGGGTGGCCTGCCTGATGGTCTCCCTGTGCCTGCGCCTGCTGCTGCGGCCCGATGCCGGGGATTCGGCCCTGTTCCATGCCGATCTTTCCGTGCCGGAACTGGAACGCTTTGCATTTTAGCCATTGCGCCCTGCCGGGCATCTTTTTGCGGAGATGGTCTGACAGCGCACACCATATTTCTCCACAGCCGACTACCTGCGCCCGACGCACAGGCGGGCAGGCAGTGCGGGGCTGCCTTGGGGGGCGGCCCGGCCGGAAGAATTCTCCTTCTTCCGGCCTTTTTTGTTTTTGTGGGGGAAGGGGCGTTTTTTAGTAAAAACTGCCCCTTCCCCCACACCCCCAACCCCGAAAAAACTTTTATCAAGGTGTGGAGACTGGTCCCCGTCGTTGTCTGACGGGGACAGGGCATCCATTATGTGAAACGGCAAAAACAATGACAGGCCGCCTCGTCAGGGGCGGCCTGTCTGGTAAAGCGCGCTGGGGAAGGGGAGGGGTTCCCCCTCCCCTCAAAACATCATCCTAATCATCCTCGCCATCATCGCGTGGGCGGAAGAGGCGGCCGCGCTGGACGGCCTGTTTGCCGAATTTGCCCCGCAGGTTGTCCAGGGCGGCGTCCAGACGGCGGCGCCGGGCCTCCTGCTCGGGGTCGCGGCCCTGTACGCCGCGGAATACGCCGGGCAGCAGCTCCTGGGTGGGGGCGTTGCCGAAACCGGACACGCCCAGGCCGATGAGCCGCACCGGCTGGGGCAGGGCTTCGGCTTCCAGCAGGGCGGTACCGGTCTCGTAGATGGTCTCGGTGCTGTCCGTGGCTTCGGGCAGGGTGCGGGATCGGGTGATCTGACGGAAATCCGCGAATTTGACCTTGAGGGTCACGGTACGGCCGCGCAGGCCGTGACGGCGCAGCGAGGCCCCCACGCGCTCGGCATGACCGAGGAGCATGGTCTTGAGGAATTCCCGGTCGCGGGTATCGCGGGCAAAGGTGGTCTCGGCGCTTTCGCTCTTGGCCTCGTGTTCGGGCACCACCGGCCGGGGATCGATGCCCCGGGCCCGGGCGTGCAGCTCCCGTCCCCATTTGCCGAAACGCTGTTCCAGAAGCTCCGGGCCGTAGCGGCGCAGCTGCTCCACGCGGCGGATGCCCAGGGCCTCCAGCTCGGCCACCATGCGCCTGCCCACGCCGGGCAGACGGCGCACGTCCAGCCCGCCCAGAAAGCTGTCCACGTCGTCCGACCGCAGGATGTAGATGCCGTCGGGCTTGTTGATGTCCGAACAGATCTTGGCCAGGAACTTGACCGGCGCCGCGCCCACGGAACAGGTCAGGCCGCCGGTGACCTCGCGCACCCGGGCCTTGATGGCCGGGATGAGCTGCTCCACCGGGCCGAACAGACGTTCCAGCCCGGTGGCGTCCAGATAGGCCTCGTCGATGCTGGCCGGTTCCACCAGCGGGGAAAAGTCCTGCAGGGCGGCCATGATGCGGCCGGATATCTCCACATAACGCCGGCGGTTGCCGCGCACGAAGATGGCCTGCGGGCACAGCCGCCGGGCCGTGGTCATGGGCATGGCCGAATGCACGCCGAAGCGCCGCGCCTCATAGGACGCGGTGGAGACCACCCCGCGCGTCTCGCCGCCGATGATGACAGGCTTGCCGCGCCACTCCGGGTGATCCATCTGCTCCACGGAGGCAAAGAAGGCATCCATGTCCAGATGCAGGATGATGCGGGGAAAAGGATCGGACAAAGACCGCATGAGGCATCCTTTGCCGGGCCGCGGTCAAGACGGCCCGGCGTCGATCAGCTTTTTTGCGTCGAGGGGCTCTCGGCGAAGACTTCGCGTACACGTTCCAGTTCCGCTTCCAGGCCGGTACGTCCCACACCCAGATCATCCAGCAGGAAACGGGACATGCTCAGGGCCACCTCGCGTTCGCCGCTGAAGGCGCCCTCTACGCCCATGTTGCGCAGGCTGTCGGCCTCGCTGGCAAAGGGCGTGTTGACGAAGATGCGCAGATCCGGGTTGATGGCACGGGCGATGGGCACCACTTCCCTGGCCGGGATGGCCGGGGCCGAAAGCAGCAGGGCCTGCGCCTGTGCCAGACCGGCCTCGCGCAGCACTTCGGCCTGGGTGGCGTCGCCGTGGACGGCCGGACGCCCCAGCCCGCGCAGGCGACGGACCGTGTCGATATTGGCTTCCACCACCACCGGCAGCATGCCGTGCGCCCGGACGATACGGCACAGGCTGCGGCCCACGGGGCCAAAGCCCACGACCACCACACGCGGCAGCCCGTCGGCATCGGTCTGTCCGTGCTCCATGCGGGGCAGACGGGCGCCCAGGCCCAGGCGTGCCAGCAGGCGGGCCAGGGCCCCCACGCGCCGGAAGAGCAGCGGATTGAGCGTGATGGAGAGCAGGGCCGCCGGGATGACGGCGTTGCTGATGCTGCTGTCGAACAGGCCGAAGCTGACCCCCATGGCTATGAGGATGAAGGTGAACTCGCCTATCTGCCCCAGCGAAAGGCCTACGGAAACGGCCAGACGCAGCGGCTTGCGGGCCGCGAGGCAGACCAGGAAGGCCAGCAGGGGCTTGAGCAGCACGATGACGCCCAGGGCCAGCAGGAAAAGGGGCCATTGCTCCAGCAGGGCGGCGGGGTCGAAGAGCATGCCCACGGATACGAAGAACAGCACCGCGAAAGCATCACGCAGGGGCAGGGCCTCGGCGGTGGCGCGGGCGCTGAAATCGGACTGGCCCACCACCATGCCCGCCAGGAAGGCCCCGAAGGCCATGGAAGCGTCGAAGAACAGGGCCGACCCCACGGCGATGCCCAATGCCAGTACGATGACCGCCAGCGTGAACAGGTCGCGGGTGCCCGTACGCGCCACATAGCCCAGCAGGGCGGGGATCAGGCGCTGCCCGGCCACGAGGGTGAAGACCGTGAGCGCGCCCAGCTTGAGCAGGGTCTTGCCCAGTATCCACCAGATATTGCCTTCTCCGGCGCCCAGGACAACGGGCAGGAGCACCAGCAGCAGGATGGTGAACAGATCCTCCACCACCAGCCAGCCCAGGGCCACATGGCCGGTAGGGGTATGCAGCACATGGTTGTCGGCCAGGACGCGGGTGAGCACCACCGTGCTGGCCACGGAGACCGACATGCCGAAGACCGCGCCCGCCCAGAGGGAAAAGCCCCAGAACTGGAGCAGGAACATGCAGGACAGTGTCGTGAGCGTGATCTGCACTGCGGCCCCGCCCAGAGCGATGCCGCGTACGGCCAGCAGGTCCTTGAGATGGAAATGCAGGCCCACGCCGAACATGAGCAGGATGATGCCGATCTCGGCCAGTTGCGAGGCCAGCCCCGCATCGGCCACGAAGCCCGGCGAATGCGGCCCCACCAGGATGCCCGCCAGCAGGTAGCCTACCAGAGGCGACAAACGGAGCTTCTGGGTCACGAAGCCCAGGACGAGGGCTGCCCCCAGACCTCCGGTGAGGGTCAGGATCAGGGAAATGTCGTGCGGCATGCTCATGGGCGCGTGCTGTCCTCGCCGGGGAGCCACTGGGCCCAGAGCGTGCGCTGCCGGGGGCCGTCGCCTTCGCACAGATAGATGGACTGCCAGCGGCCCAGCTGCAGCTGGCCGTCCTCCACGATGAGCATCAGGCTGGGGCCGTGCAGGGTGGTCTTGATGTGGGCGTCGCTGTTGCCTTCGGCATGGTCGAAATCAGCGTCCTGCGGCACCATGGCGCTGAAAAAGCGCACCATGTCGCGGCGGACGTCGGGGTCCGCCCCTTCGTTGATGGTCAGGCCGCAGGTGGTGTGCGGCGAGAAAAGCAGCAGGGCACCGTTGCGGCGGCCCTGCTGGCGGCCGCGGGCCACCAGTTCCCGGACCTGGGCGGTGATGTCGCGCATTTCGCAGCGGCTGCGCGTGGCCACGGACAATGTCTCCATGATGGCTCCTTGTTTTTCCTGTTGGATGGGCTTAGGGTCGGGACGCATTCCCCGCCTGCCGCACGGCACGTTCCGGTGCGTCGCGGGCGGCGTGTCCTTGGAGCCTGTCCCGCTGGGGCAGGGGCCGCACTTTGGCGGCCATCCCGGCATTTTTTACCCGAACACTCCCATGCAAATCAATGATCCCGAACGTACCCGGCAGGCTGCGCCCGAGCTGCGTCTGGATGCTCCCGGAGCCGACGACTTCACGGAACATCCCCTGAGCATGAACGGCGAGGCCCCGGCCGGCAAAAGCGTCCGCAACGGCAAGGGTGCCCCGGCGGCTCCTTCCTTCTCCTGCTCCACGTCCTGCCCGCTTTCGCATGTGCCGCAAAAGGCCTGGCTGCACCTTTTCCGGGTGCCTTTCCGCAAACGTCATCCCGTGATCTTCTGGGGCCTGCTGATCCTGCTGCTGGGCGGCATCGCGGCCTTCATGGTCTCCCAGGCCACCGGTCTGGGCAGCGAGCGCATCGCCCTGGTGCGCGTGACCGGCCCCATCATGGACATCGACGCCCAGCTGCGCTGGATCGACAAACTGGGCCGCATGCCCGGCGTCAAGGGCGTGCTGGTGCGCGTGGATTCCCCCGGCGGCGGTGCCGCCGCCTCGCAGGAACTGTATGAGGCCCTGGCCCGTCTGGGCAAGGACAAGCCCATCGCCGTCAGCATGGGCAGCACGGCGGCCTCCGGCGGCCTGATGGTCAGCATGGCGGGCAAGCGCGTCTTCGCCAATGCCTCCACCGTGACCGGCTCCATCGGCGTGCGTATGGACATCCCCCAGATCCGGGGCCTGCTGGACAAGCTGGGCCTTGGCCGCCAGACCCTGACCACCGCCCCCTACAAGGACGCCGGTTCCATGCTGGAGCCGCTCACCGCGGAAGAAAAGGCCTATTTCCAGGGCGTGCTCAAGGACATGCACGAGCAGTTCGTGGACATCGTGGCCCAGGGCCGTCATATGGATCGCGCCCGCGCCGCGCGTCTGGCCACGGGCAAGATCTTCACCGGCCGCGAAGCCGTGGAGCTGGGCCTTGTGGACGAGCTGGGCGGCCAGCAGGCCGCGCACCGCTGGCTGGCCGATGTCTGCAAGGTGTCCGTGGACCAGCCCCTGCTGACGCCCCCCAGCGAAGACGAATGGTGGGAAAAGAGCCTTAAGACCTGGTTCGGCCTTGATGCCGATGCCCTGCTGGGGCGCGAGGCCCCGGCCTTCCTGTACAGTTTTTAGGGACAGCGGAGCGGGACGCCATCACCCCCTAATGCTTGTCCCGCCAGCCCGATGAACACAAAAAGCCCTGCCTCCAAAAGAGGCAGGGCTTTTTAGCATCCGTACCGGTCGGGTCTTCCTGATACCACAGGACGACCCCTGCTTTTCCCATTTCCTAATAAAGCGCGCTGGGGAAGAGGAGGGGAGCTTGAGGGGAGGGGGAACCCCTCTCGCGCTAGCAGAGGGGTTCCCCCTCCCCTCAAAAAAACACCCCCTCACGGCTCCGGTCAGGGCCGGGCGAAGAGGGCCATATATTCCTGGTTGCCCTTGGGGCCCTTGATGGCGGCGGGCAGCACGCCCCGGCTCTCCAGGTGCAGGTTCTCGGTGCAGAAGCGGACGATCTTGTCCACGGCGCGCTGGCGGGCGGCCTCGTCGCGCACGACGCCCTTGACGGTCTCGCCGGGGCCCAGTTCGAACTGCGGCTTGATGAGCACGGCGGCCAGACCGCCGGGCTTGAGCCAGGTCATGCAGGGCGGCAGGATGAGCGTCAGGGAGATGAAGGACACGTCGGCCACCACCAGGTCCACGGGCTCGGGGATGAGCTCGGGCGCGGCGGCGCGCAGGTTGACGCCTTCCAGATTGATGACGCGCTCGTCGGCACGCAGCTTCTCGTGCAGCTGGTTCTTGCCCACGTCCACGGCGTAGACGCGCGTGGCGCCGTGCTGGAGCAGACAGTCCGTGAAACCGCCGGTGGAGGCACCGGCATCAAGACAGACCATGCCGCTCACGTCGAGCTTGAAATTGTCCAGGATGGTCAGCAGCTTGTAGGCGCCGCGACTGACGAAGCGCTCCTGCCCCAGCAGCTCGAAGACCGTGCCTTCGGGATAGGGATGCCCGGGCTTGTCCACCTTTTGGGGCGGGGCGCCGGGGGGCAGACCTTCGGAGGAGAGCGCCACCTTGCCGGCCATGATGAGACGGCGGGCCTGTTCACGGCTTTCGGCCAGGCCCTGCATGAAGACCAGTTGATCCGCGCGCTGGCGGGCGATTTTTGCACACATGGCCGCACTGTAGCCTGTCGGCCCGGCGCTGGCAACCGGCCCCGGGCGGAGGGGGCAGGCCGGGGCCCGCATACATGGGCGGGGCGTATCCGTTTTTCGGTGGAGATTACCGGCGTGGCCCCGTGTGACGGGATCGGCGGTGGAGGTCCCTGCCCCCGTATCTTCGTCCGGATGGCCGGCCATCTTGCCCCGGATGCCCTCCCGGATGCGCCTGCCGGGGCACGGCCTTCGCCTGCTGTCCGCTGTCCGCAGCAAACGTCCTTATCTTCGGGCCCCTGCCGTGACGGGCGGCCCGGCCTTGCCCGGAGCGGGAAAAAACTCCGGGAAAACGTCCTTCCGCCGGGGCAGGGGACTTGCCAAAGCTGCGTTTATGGGCTATTGATTTGGGCCCTGATGCGCAAAAGCCGCGCAGAAGACGACTATTGACGGCATATGCCGTTGCCATACGAGGTAAGGATCATGAAGAAAGATATCCATCCCAAGGTGTTCAACGCCACCATTACCTGCGCTTGCGGTAATCAGGAACAGGTGCTCTCCACGAAGGGCGAAGAAGTGCACGTCGAAGTGTGCTCCGCCTGCCATCCCTTCTTCACCGGCAAGCAGCGCTTCCTGGATACGGCCGGCCGTATCGACCGCTTCCGCAAGAAGTACGCCAAATTTGAAAAGAAGTAGGCGCTGCCGCGCAAGCGGTGTGCTGCCCCGCGTCTGCTGGACGCGAACGTTATCCCACCTCTGGCGGAGGCGTTGGAATCTTTGGTTTCACGCTCCCGCCGGAGGCTTGGCGTTTTTTTGAGGGAGTCTATGCGCCTGTCCCGTCTTGTTTCCCTGATGCTGACGGCCGGCTGCCCCACCGTGGGCGGGCAGGCCGTTCTGGAAGGCGTCATGATGCGCAATGGTGACGCCTACGCGCTGGCCCTGCGCCGTCCCGACGGCGAGATCGTGGCCCGGCGCATGCCCTGGTTCTCGCTGACACGGCATCCCTGGCTGAAAAAGCCTTTCGTGCGCGGCTTTCCCGTGCTCATCGAGACCCTGGTCAACGGCATCAAGGCGCTCAACCGTTCCGCGGAACATCAGGCCGAAGGTACCGAGGAAGAGCTCAAGGGCTGGCATCTGGTGCTGACCCTGCTGCTTTCCCTGGCCATGGCCGTGGGCCTGTTCGTGGTCGTGCCGCACCTGCTGTCGCTGCTCATGCAGTGGCTGGAGCTGGGCGGCGGGGTGGAAGGGCTCACCTTCCATCTGTGGGACGGCCTGTTCAAGTGCCTGATCTTCATGGGCTATATCTGGGCCATCTCCTTCGTGCCCGATATCCGGCGCGTGTTCCAGTACCATGGCGCGGAGCACAAGGTCATCCATGCCTTCGAAGCCGGGGGCGACGTGGACGCCGCCACGGCGGCCCGCATGAGCCGCCTGCATCCCCGCTGCGGCACCACGTTCCTGCTGTTCGTCATCAGCATCTCCATCATCCTGCATGCGGTGCTGGTGCCCCTGCTGCTGTTCATCTACTGCCCGGAAGGGGCGGTGGCCAAGCAGGCATTGACCATCGTGTTCAAACTGCTGCTCATGGTGCCCATCAGCGCGCTGGCCTATGAGCTTATCCGTTACGCTGCCCGCATGCCCGACGGCTTCATGGCCACGCTGCTGCGGGCCCCCGGCCTGACCCTGCAGCGCATGACCACGGCCGAGCCCGACGAGCGCCAGCTCGACGTGGCGGTGGTGGCCCTGCGCGAAGCCCTGGGCGCCCAGGCGGGCGACAATATCATCACGGCTCCCTACCGGCGCGACGCCTAGTCGCCCCGGCGGGGCCATACATTTTCTGGAGTTCGCATGTTTGCCAAGCTGGAAGGTCTTGAAAAAAAGTATATGGAGCTTGAACAGGCGCTTGCCCAGCCTGACGTCTACAATGACCAGGATCAGTACCGCAAGCTGACCAAGGCGCATGCGGACCTGCGCGACGTGGTGGAACTGTTCCGCCGTCATCGCAGCCTCACGCAGGAACTGGAAGAGAACAAGCAGCTCCTGCACGACAGCGATCCGGACATCAAGGCCATGGCGCAGGAAGAGATCGCCGCCGCCGAAGCCGAGCTGCCCGAGCTGGAGCACAAGATCAAGGTGCTGCTGCTGCCCAAGGACCCGCTGGACGAAAAGAACACCATCCTTGAAATCCGCGCCGGTACCGGTGGTGAAGAAGCGGCCCTGTTCGCCGCCGACCTTTTCCGCATGTACACCCGCTATGCCGAGATCAAGGGCTGGAAGGTGGAGATCATGAGCGAATCCCCTTCCGACAGCGGCGGCTACAAGGAAATCATCTGCCTCATCTCCGGTGACCGCGTGTACAGCCACCTCAAGTTCGAGGCCGGTACCCACCGCGTGCAGCGCGTGCCCGCCACCGAGACCCAGGGCCGCATCCATACTTCCGCCGCCACCGTGGCCGTGATGCCCGAAGCCGAGGAAGTGGACGTGGAGATCCGCCCCGAAGACCTGCGCATCGACATCTACCGCGCCTCCGGTGCCGGCGGCCAGCACGTCAACAAGACCGAGTCCGCCGTGCGCATCACCCACATCCCCACCGGTACCGTGGTGACCTGCCAGGACGAACGTTCGCAGCACAAGAACAAGGCCCGCGCCATGAAGGTGCTGGCCTCCCGTATCCTGGCCGCCGAGCGCGAGCGCCAGAACAACGAGCTTTCCGCCGACCGCAAGGCCCAGGTGGGCTCCGGTGACCGCTCCGAGCGCATCCGTACCTACAACTTCCCCCAGGGCCGCTGCACCGACCACCGCATCAACCTGACCCTGTACTCTCTGGACCGCATCATGGAAGGCGAAGTCGAGCCCCTGTTCGAGGCTCTGGCCACCGCCGCCCAGACCGAGGCCCTCAAGGCCGAGGCCGAAGCCTAGGCCCGCAGACGATTTTCCGAAAAGAGAGGACGGCCCGTCGGATGCTTTCCGGCGGGCCGTTTTTTTAGGCAGACAGCCTGCCGGGGCTGTCCCGGCGTATCGGGATGCCGGATGGCTGCTGCGAATGTCCGGTCTAGCGGCAGAAGAACGTCGTGTCGCGGGCATATCTCCCGTAGCCGTGGTGCCGGGTCATGTCGTAGGCCGCGACGGCCGCGACCAGCAGGACGGCCGCCACCAGCAGGGGGACCACCAGCGAGCGCATGCCCAGGTAATGGCGCAGGGGCTTGCTGTTGATGCCCATGTGCAGCAGGGCCGCTACCATGAAAGCCACGCCGAAATATTTGTGCAGATGCATGACGGTGCGCGAATCGAGGTGGAGCAGGATCAGCCCTCCGGTCAGGATGAGCACGACGGACGTGATGAGAAGGGCGATGCTGACTATCTGTCTGTAGTTGTTCATGGCCTGCCCCCATACTGGCTTGGATGCCGGATGCTACATCAATGCGGATGGCGGGTACAGGCTTTCGGTCGGGCCCGGGGCAGGGCCCGGCAAGCGGCCGCGTGGGAGGATCCTGCGCGCATCCGGTTGGCCCGGCGGCCGTATGCGGTATCTCCGTAAAAGTCCGGCAAGGCGGGCAGCGTCAGATAGCCTTCCCGGACAATTCGCCGTCCCCGCCGCGCGGCGGGGACCCACAAATCGCTTGACCTTTGGCCCGCAACAGGCTATTGCCTGCCGCCATATGCCTGCGCTTTTGACTTCATGCCGCAGGCTTGCTATCATTATTTTTTGCGTATGACCGAACAGACTTCCACCGCCGCACGCAAACCGGCGCC
Organism: Desulfovibrio sp. SGI.230; assembly: GCF_050313065.1. Lineage (NCBI taxonomy): Bacteria > Pseudomonadati > Thermodesulfobacteriota > Desulfovibrionia > Desulfovibrionales > Desulfovibrionaceae > Desulfovibrio > Desulfovibrio sp. SGI.230. The sequence goes on from NZ_JBNPKS010000020.1 coordinate 28,262, forward strand.
GCTGCCCCAGCTGGACGGCGTCCTGGTGCTCAACAAGCCTTCCGGCCCCACGTCGGCCCGCTGTCTCTCGGCGCTCAAGCGTCTGGGCCAGCGCAAGATCGGCCACGCGGGCACCCTGGACCCCATGGCTTCCGGCGTGCTGCTGGTGCTGTTGGGACAGGGCACCAAGATCGCCTCGCATCTTCTGGCCGACGGCGGCAAGGTCTACAGCGGCCAGTTGCGCCTGGGCCTCACCACCGATACCTGGGACATCCAGGGCGAGGTGCTGACGGAATCCCCGTGGCAGCAGGTGACCGAAGCCGATGTGCGCGCCGAGGTGGCCCACTGGCTGACCCTGCACGAGCAGGAAGTGCCCGCCTATTCCGCGGCCAAGCACGAGGGCCAGTCCCTCTACAAGCTGGCGCGCAAGGGCAAGGAAGTGCCCAAAAAGGTCAAAAGCATGGAAATTTCGCAAGCGGACGTGCTCGAGGTCGAGCTGCCGTTTGTACGCTTTCGGGTCGCATGCAGTTCCGGCACCTATATACGCTCCCTGGCCCACAGCTTGGGGATGCGACTGGGATGCGGAGCCGTGCTCACGGAACTGACCCGGGAGTACAGTCACCCCTTCGGTCTCGAAGGGGCCTGCGGACTGGACGAACTGTCGGCCGATCCGGGCCTGCTGGTGAAGCACCTGCGCCCCCTTGCCGAGGCGCTGCCCCACTGGCCGGTGCTGGAGCTGGACGAAGCCGCCGAGGCCCGCATCCGTAACGGCATGGCCATCCCCTGCCGCGACGATGTGGGCGACAAGGCGCTTTTGCAGCGTCAGGGCATGCCCCTGGCTCTGGCCCGCCGTTCCGAAACGCCCCAGGGTCCCTGCTGGACCGTGCTGAGGGGCCTCTGGAATTAACTTACATCCGTAAAGGAGAACTGCTGTGGCTATGGACGCTGAACAGAAGAAAGTGGTTATCGACGCTCACGCCAAACACGAAGGCGACACCGGCTCCCCGGAAGTGCAGGTGGCCCTGCTGACCGCCCGCATCGAAGGCCTGACCGGTCACTTCAAGGTGCACAAGAAGGACTTCCACTCCCGCACCGGTCTGCTGAAGCTGGTTGGCCAGCGCCGCAAGCTGCTGAACTACCTGAAGAAGAAGGACATTCAGCGTTACCGTGCGCTGATCGCCAAGCTCGGCCTGCGCAAGTAATTACGATGGTTTGAGAGGGGGGGCCAAGCCCCCCCTTTTTGCAATCTCGCCTCACGACAACATTTAGCAGGAAGGGGGGTCCGGGAAGACCGGGCAGCACCCGTGGCCCAGGGCCGCACAGCGGGGCGCTGTTGCCCGCTTTTGCCGGAATCCCCTTCATACGAGGTCCACATGAACCAGGATATCTTCAATCCTACCCGCGTCACGGCCACCGTGGGCGGCAAGGAAATCATTTTCGAGACCGGCCGTCTGGCCAACCAGGCCCACGGCGCCGTCTGGGTGCAGTGCGGCGGCACGGTGGTGCTGGTGACCGTCTGCTCCCAGGCTCTGGAGTTCGACAAGGGCTTCTTCCCCCTCACCGTGGAATATTCCGAAAAGATGTACGCCGCCGGCCGTATCCCCGGCAGCTTCTTCCGCCGCGAGATCGGCCGTCCCTCCGAGCGTGAGACCCTGGTCTCCCGCCTCATCGACCGTCCCATCCGTCCCCTGTTCCCCAAGGGCCTGAACGAAGACGTGCAGGTGCTGGCCAGCGTCATCTCCGCCGACCAGGAGAACGAGTCCGACGTGCTGGCTCTGACCGGCGCTTCCGCCGCCGTCATGCTCTCGCCCCTGCCGTTCGAAGGCCCTGTGGCCGGTGGCCGCATCGGCCGCATCGACGGTCAGTTCGTGCTCAACCCCACCTTTGAAGAGCAGGAGCGCAGCGACCTGAACATCGTGTTCGCCGCTTCCCGCGATGCCCTGACCATGGTGGAAGGCGAAGCCACCTTCGTGCCCGAAGACGTCATCATCGACGCGCTGGAATGGGGCCGCAAGGAGATCCAGCCGCTCATCGACGCCCAGCTCAAGCTGAGCGAACTGGCCGGCAAGGAAAAGATGCCCTTCACCCCCCATCAGGACGATCCGGTGCTGGTGGCCCGCGTGCAGGAACTGGCCCGCGAGGCCGGCATCGAAGAAGCCCTGCGCGTGCCCGAAAAGCTGGCCCGCAAGGACGCCCGCAAGGCCGTCAAGGACAAGGTCATGGAAGCCCTGCTCAATGACCCCGCCTGGGCCGAGAGCGAAGCCCTGAAGGAAGTGGGCGAGATCATCGGCGACCTGGAAAAGAAGATCGTGCGTGCCCGCATCGTCAACGAAGGCGTGCGCATCGACGGCCGCGACACCAAGACCGTGCGCCCCATCCAGATCCAGACCAGCGTGCTGCCCCGCGCCCACGGTTCGGCCATCTTCCGCCGCGGTGAGACCAAGTCCCTGGTGGTGACCACCCTGGGCTCCTCCACCGATGAACAGCGCATGGACAGCCTGAGCGGCGACGTGACCAAGCGCTTCATGCTGCATTACAACTTCCCGCCCTTCAGCGTGGGCGAAGTGAAGCCCGTGCGCGTCTCCCGTCGCGAGATCGGCCACGGCGCCCTGGCCGAGAAGTCCCTGCGTCCCGTCATGCCGGCCGACGCCGACTTCCCCTTCACCGTGCGCGTGGTCTCCGAGACCGTGGAATCCAACGGCTCCTCTTCCATGGCTGCCGTGTGCGGCGGCTGCCTCTCCCTCATGGATGCCGGTATCCCCATCAGCGCCCCTGTGGCCGGTGTGGCCATGGGCCTGATCAAGGAAGGCGACAAGTTCATCGTGCTCACCGACATCCTGGGCGATGAAGACGCCCTGGGCGACATGGACTTCAAGATCGCCGGTACCGCCGAAGGCGTCACCGGCGTGCAGATGGACATCAAGATCACCGGCCTGACCACCGATATCATGCGCCAGGCCATGCAGCAGGCCCACGAAGGCCGCCTGCACATCCTGGCCGAGATGGCCAAGGCCCTGCCCGAGCCGCGCAAGGAACTGTCGCGCTACGCTCCCCAGCATGCCGAGATCTTCGTCAATCCTGACATCATCCGTCTGATCATCGGCCCCGGCGGCAAGAACATCAAGGCCATCACCACCGCCACCGGCGCCTCCGTGGACATCGAAGATTCCGGCCGCGTGTCCATCTTCGCCCCCACGGCCGACGCCCTGGAAAAGGCCCGCGAGATGGTCACCTACTATGACCAGCGTCCCGAACTGGGCAAGAACTACACCGCCAAGGTCAAGAAGATCATGGAGATCGGTGCCATCGTCGAAGTGCTGCCCAACGTGGAAGCCCTGGTGCATGTCTCCCAGCTGGACGTGAACCGCGTGGAACAGCCCGGCGATGTGGCCCGTCTGGGCGAAGACATGGTGGTCAAGGTCATCGAGATCAACGGTGACCGCATCCGTGCCAGCCGCAAGGCTGTGCTGCTGGAAGAACAGGGCCATCCCTGGAACCCCGAAGAGACCGCCCGTCCCCAGCGCGATCGCGGTGACCGCGGCAATCGTGGTGACCGTGGCGATCGTGGCGGCCGTCGTGAACGCGGCGACCGTGGCGACCGTGGCGGCAGGGGCGACCGTCGTTAATCGGAGGCACGAGCCATGACCAAGAAGAGCAAGGCCGAACAGGTCGAAGAAAAAGTGCAGGACGCTGCTCCCGCTGCCGAACAGGCGGAACAGATGGAAGGCGCCGACGCTGCCCGTCAGCCCTCGGAAGAAGAGCTGAAGGCCATGCTGCGCGGCGAGAACCGCCAGCATGACGAGGCCCTGGGCGATGCCTGGGCCGTGCTGCTGGGCCAGAACCCCATGGCCGTCATGCCGCAGGTGGTGGGCACGGTGCTGCACGATGGCGGCACCCGCCCCGCCTGGCAGTGGAAGCGCAGCGGCAAGGATTACGTGCTCATGGCCTGGCCCAAGGACCAGCCGTCGCGTGCTGCCGTGCTCATGCAGGCTGACGAAGGGGAAAAGTTCAAGCCCCTGTCCGCCGTGCCTTTCCTGGAAGGCCTGCCCAATGACCTGACCGTGGAAGACATCCATCCCTGGAGCCAGGGGGGCGGTGCCAACGTGGCCGTGAGCATGATCGAGGGCAAGAACCCCATGTGGTTCTATGATCCCCTGTATCTGCGCGACAAGGATGACCTGACCCCCGGCGTCACCCAGACCTTCCTGCTGTCCGGTCTGGCCATCGCCCTGCGCAAGGCCCTGCTGGATGACGTGAACATCACCCAGGGCCCCCAGTACGAAGCCTGGGCCGCCCAGTGGCTGGCCGAGAACCCCGGCAAGACCCGCCTGGACGTGCCGCCCCTGAAGATCTCCATGACCGGCCGTCAGCTCATCATGCCCGGCCGCCGCTTTGCCGAATACCAGGTGCGCACCAAGGTGGAGCGCGTGGACGACGTGAAGCTGGAAAAAATGGACATCAAGGTCCTGTACGTGCGCTTCCCCTTCGACCAGCGTCCGGACATGGTGCTGCCCATCTACGCCAGCAAGATGGTCCTGCGGGATTACGATCCCCAGGAAGGCGATGAAGTGGATGCCTATGTCTGGCTGCAGGGTCGTGTCATCGACATGGATGAAAGCCCTGCGCAATAATCCTGCACCCCAGGAACTGATGAAGGCGCCCTGCTGCAAGGCAGGGCGCCTTTTTTATATGCTTCGTGAGGTTCCTGGAAACTGTGATATGGTCAGAAAAATCCATATATTCCAGTGGTCCTGGAGTGCTTCGAGAGCATGGATGCACAGGCAGGGCATGAGAGGGATATGCCAATCCAGGCATGGCGGCTGTCCACACCGGCAGGATGCGGGCTTGCCTGTGGCAGCCAGGGGACTTCATGACTGCGGCGGCGTGTCCCGGACTGCCTGAAGGGGCTCCTTCCGTACTGTTCGGCTTGTGACGGCTGCCTTTCTGTTGTTTGCGGGAGGCTGGCTCTTATGTCATATCATAATGTTTTTATTTGATTTATCCGTACTGCAAACATATTGTATGAAAAATGTCATGAAGCACTTTACTTTTTCTGGGGGAAGACGTACTGTCACAAACAGCTGGTTGAAAAACAGAGCTGCACGACGCGGAAGCGCCTTTTTGACGGTTCGGAAACATTTTTTCGATTTTTTGCGGAAAAATGCTTGACGGTGGAGTTGAAAAGGCGCATAAAGCCGTTCGCGCCAACGAGCTGGCCACGTCCGAAAGGACGACGGGAAAAGAAATTTCC